>NZ_DJJJ01000002.1:0-25327 GCF_002434085.1 Acinetobacter sp. UBA6571
TTGAAAAAGACCTAACTGACAGTCAAACTCTGGTGATCAAATTCTGGCTGGCGATCAGTAAGGACGAGCAGGCCAAGCGCTTTCAGGCCCGTGCCGATACGCCACATAAACGTTTTAAAATTACAGATGAAGACTGGCGTAACCGCGAAAAATGGGATGAATATTTAAAAGCTGCTGCTGACATGTTTGAGCGGACCAGTCCTGCATGGGCGCCTTGGCAGGTAATTGCGACGAATAATAAAGAAGCCGCTCGTATACAGGTACTCGAAGGCATTCTGAAAAAACTACAGGCTGATTAGTCAGCCTGTAGTTTTTTAATATTGAGTTATAGAGATCATTTTTAAGCTTTTTGCATTTTCTGCTGAATATTTCTAGCCATTTTATAGCTTTCCTCAACATGGGCTTCGGCTATCTTCTTCATGATAATATAACCCAGACTTGCTGCAACAATCTGACCACCGAGCGGAATAAATTTGGTCACCTGTTTAGTCAATACTTTACCGACCATTCCATTTAATGACTGCTTTGCCGCAGTACGGGCAACTACCAAGCCAGAAAATTCTACGCCACGTTTACGCAGCTCATTCCAATGAATTTGTTTGGTTTTTGCGTCATACACACTGATCTGGTCAGGGGTCAGACCAAAACGATGGTTAATTTCCGGCAATAATTGCGATAAAATACCGATGTCAATCACGACATCAAAAAAAGGAATTGGAATTACGGCCGCCCCGGCGGATACGTAAGCACGTTTTTTGACCAGTTCCAGACATTCTTGACGAATCTGTTCTAAATTCAGGGTAGGATCAATGGCATCAGGAATCTTGTCTATTTTCATTATATGAATACCTTATTCAGTGAAGTGTTAATTTTCCAATTGAATCACTATTAAGATACGTATTTCAAAGAAATTTTGTACCTATGGATGATGTAAAAGTGACATGGCCAGCAGATGTTGTACAGTGAATTATCTTTGTGATTTTGTGCACAGAACTTGAATATTTGTTATTAGGGTAAAAAGAATATGGGGATTCATGTTATTCAAAGCCAGCGTATTGACGTATTGGTACACGGGGTGCTTTCTACCTTGGGCCAGCCGGCAGTACATCCGCTTGAAGTCTTGAAAACCCAACACTTTGTGGTACCGACTCCAGCTATCGAGCAGTGGCTGACCCAGAAAATGGCTGAAGAACAGGGCATTAGCGCCAACCAGCTGTTTCACCAGCGTATACGCGGTTTCCAATGGTATGCCTATCAACAGGTACTGGCTGATAAAGATAAGGTCCGTAAAGCCAATATTCCACGTCTGATTATGAAGTGGCGGGTTTATCAGGCCTTGGGTCCTTTTATTGAAGCTGAAAAATTACAGCTAGATCAGCAGCATCCCCTATATCCGATTATTTGCCGGATTTACGATACAGCCGAAGGACTTGAACCGGGTATCATCCGGCAGCTCAAGAAACAAGGCATGCTGTACTGGGTAGCTGAGCAGGTCTCTAGCCTGTTCAGCAACTATATGGTTTACCGTGGCTATTGTACTAAAAAAGGGTGTACAGAAGTTTGTCGTTGTCCAACCAACTGGCTAAAAGCATGGGGGAACAACCAGCCACTTGATATCGAAGCATTATTTTATACAACAGGCACTGAAATCTCTGTCTTTACCTTGAACCAGGCACATGAACTGGAAGGCTGGCAGCGTTGGCTCTGGCAGGAAGTATTTCATGAAGACTTCGAGCTGATGCAGGAAATTGATGCCGAGTTCTGGCAACAGCTGGAGCAGGAAGCAACGCGCAAGCAGGCGCTTAAACGTTTGCCTCAGCAACTGGTGGTATTTACATTACTGGATCTGCCACCGATCCAGTTACAGTTTTTGCGCCGTTTGGGACAATATATTGATGTCTTCATTCTGCACTACAACCCTTCGCAGGAATACTGGGCAGATAGTGTCGATCCGGTCTGGAAAAAGCGTTATGACCTGCGCGTAAAAGAGCGTTTTATCAGCAAAAATCCGCAGGCAACCGATGCCGATATCAAAAAGTTTTTTGAGGATTTCACCCTGCATTTTAATGCAGAAGTCAGAGAGTCGCGTCATCCGCTGCTGACCCGTTTTGGCAAGCAGGCACGTGACCATTTTTCATTGCTGTCGAGTTTATCCTCAGGGGAAGAAGGACAATGGGTAGATGCTTTTGTTGACGAGTTTCCTGATAATCTGCTGGGTAAATTACAGTCAGATATCCTGTATCTGGCAGAACCGCAGAAACATCGATATCCACTAAATGCAACAGATGATTCTATCCAGATTCATGTCTGTCATTCTTCGTTACGTCAGCTTGAAGTCTTAAAAGACCAGCTGACTTACTGGCTCTCGCAAAACTCAAAAGACCAGCAGCGTAGGCCTAGCGATGTTTTAGTGCTGGTACCTAATCTAAAAGAACTTGAACCTTTAATTCGCAGTGTGTTTGCTGTTGCCCCTAAATACGGTATATCTAGCACTGATTCTAATATTTTTCAGGCAGCCAACAGAGAGCGGCAGGTTCATCTGCCTATTAAAATTGCCGGTGTGGCACAACTTGATGCCAGCAATGCTTGGCGCGCAGTTCTGGAACGAATTCAGCTGGTGCGTGGCCGCTTCACCTTGCAAGAATTTTCAGACTGGTTAAATCTGACGGCAACCCAACAGTGTTACGGACTGGATGTCAATCGCAGTGAACGTATGCTGGTCCTGCTGGCTGCAGCCGGCTTTAAACGCGGACTGGATGCCCGGCATTTACAATATAGCCTGAGCCGACATGATGAGGACTTCCGTTTTACATTCAAATTTGCACTAGACCGGCTGGCACTGGGCATTGCTATTCCTGACCATACGATTTTTAATGAAACCCTAAGCTTTGCCCAGGTACAACCGAGTGACTTTGAGCTGATCGCCAAGCTGATCGAAATTTATCAAGACTTTGACCGGCGCCGGGACTGGCTACTGTGCCATGAGCTGGGAGAACGAGTAGTAGTTGAGAGCTGGTTACAGCGTTTAAATGAAGATATTGCAGAATTTGAACAACAGGGCGTTACTGCACTAAAACCGGTACGCGAAATTATTCATAAACAGATTAGAATGCTGACACTGGCCAACTTTTATAGTGAGCAAGAAGAGCAAAATTTACGCGGTATCTGTTTACCCTTGGCATACCTCATTGAAGAAATTAATACAGCGCTCGATGCGCAGATTGAGCAGGCGGAACCTACCGGCCAGATTACCTTTAGCCAGATCGGGCAAATCCGGCCCTTACCGTACCGCTTGGTTGTCATGCTAAACCTGGACAGTGGCACGTTTCCAAGTCGCAGCCAGCGGTTACCTTTTGACCTGATGGATATACTGCGTCCACAGCTGGGTGACCGCTCACGACTGGAAGATGATCAGGGTGCATTTCTAGATGCATTACTGTTAGCTCAGGAAAATTTATGGCTATTTTATAATGGCTTTGATGTTAATGACGGGGAAGTACGTGAGCCATCGAGTACCTTGCAGGAATTTGTACAGCATCTGGCATTGATTGTCGCTTCTGAACAGCCCGATGAGGTGATAGACCAAAAAATTTCCCTGAATGGGATTGAAGTACCCCGACAGCTTCAGCAGCTTTATCACGTTCATCACCTGCAACCTTTTGACCCGGCTGGTTTTGCCACTGAAAAGCTGATCCGCTATCAGGATCAATGGTTTAATGTGGCACAGCACTTACTACAGGCGCGTGGACAACGCCAGCCGTGGGCAAACATACCATATCCGTTAAATACTGAAAATATTAAGGTTCTCCATAGCCAGCAATGGATACAAGATGTCATCTTTCCAGCGCGACTGTATTTAAAGACCTTAGGTGTTGAAAATCTGAGTTCGAGCGAAAGTACAGCCCAGCATGAACCCTTAATACTGGATGGATTAGGCCGCTATGCTATTCGAGATTTTCTCTATCAGCAGAATAGTGTGAGAGAACCACAAATACTGATGCATCAGCTGCCGGTTGGAAAAGTGGCACGTAGTACCTGGCAGATCAGCCTGGCTGAACAGGAAACTTTAAAGGCTCGTCTGCAACGTTATGCACCCGAAGTTACTCCTGTCACCCAGCAGATGTGGAAAGTCAGTGCTGAACTGCATATGCAGATTAATACTCCTCAAGCAGGTATGACTAACTGGGTCAGTATGGAGCCATCTAGCGCACGGGCTAAGCGCCGCGCCAAAGTCTGGCTTGAATATCTTTTATGGTTGGCTTATTTGAACCAGTCAGAAGAGACAAGCCGAAAATTACAGCGTGTGGTCGTCTTCAGTGACCAGACTGTAATCTGTGTGGGTGTCTGTTCAGCAGAAGCACGAAAGCTGCTTGATCCTTGGTTTAAGGCTTGGCAATATGGCCAAAGTCAGCCGCTGGTTTTACCGGCTGCCCTGATATTAAGTGTGGCTGAAAAGGGTAAAAAGCATGAATGGACTGAAAATGAAGCTGGCCAGAAAGTCATTAATAATTTTGATGCGCTGTTAAAAGACTGGAATGAAACCCATCAGTACAGTTCATTTTCCGCAACAGAAAATGAGGCGGTACGGCTCCACCGTGACTGGCAGTTTATCTTGCAGGAACAGGACGCCACTGCCTTACTGGAGCATTGCTGTAAAACTTTCTCTTATGAGTTATATGCACCTATTTTTGAATATCAGCGGGTTGAAACAACATGAATGAGCCACAGGCTATTTCGGAATATCCGATTGCTGATATGTATTTCTCTGGCCTGCATCTGATTGAGGCCTCGGCTGGCACAGGAAAAACTTATACCCTGTCTAGCCTGATAGTGCGTATTCTCATTGAGAAATATCTTCCCAACCAGATTATTGCCACCACTTTTACCCGAGCAGCGGCAGCTGAACTAAAAAGCCGGATTCGTAGCCGTTTGGTAGAAGCCTATCAATATTTTAATGATTGTCAGGATTTGACAGAAATTGAAATGTTGCATAAGGCGGAACAGGAAAAAGATCCCCTGTATCAGGTGCTCTGTAAACAATTTTCGACACAGGTTGGTTATGTCTGCGAACGACTTAAACTGGTCATAGACCAGCTGGATGAACTGTTTGTCAGTACGCTGGACAGTTTTAGCCAAAAATTGCTGCGTGAGTTTGCCTTTGAAAGTGGCAAAATTGAACGGGCACAGTTAACTGAAGATGCTAAGGCCTATAGTCAGCAAATCGTCCATGACATTTTAAGAGAGTGGATTCAAGCTCAGCCGCAGCCCTTGATTGACTATTTACTGTTAAGCAAACAGCTCAAAAATACTGACGGTTATCTGGCGATTGTAGAAAACAGCCTGAATTTCTCTTCAGCCCAGTTTATGCCTGTTGCCGCACCAGTCATGGATTTGGAACAGTTTGAAGCGGAGCTGGATCTCTTGTTAAAACTGGATCTGTCTTTAGTAGAAGGGCTAGCCGATTATTATCGGGCAGATGGACAGCACAATAGTATAGTCGGAAAAAAATGGCGGACTGAGCAGTTAATGGAAACAACGCTGTGTCAGAATCTGCCAGATTTTATTAAGGCTTTACATACCCAGCGTTCTTATGCCTTATTTGCAGCACACTGGACCGATATCTTTAAGTGTATTACAGATCTGGCCACAAAAAAGGTTCTAAATAAATGTGCTGCCGAGGTGCTGGAATACTTTGAAAATCATCAGATTATCCAGGGTCTGCGCCGGTTTTGCGAATGTGTAGCCAATTTAAAAACTGATCTTTCCCGGTTAGATACCTATTTACAGTTTTATATTAGTCAGGAAGTGCGTAAGCGCCTTCCACAATTACTGCAGCAGCGTGGGGAAACCACATTTTCACAGCAAATCCGGACTTTGGCTGAGGCTTTGCAGGGTGAACAAGGTCAGCGTTTTGCAGTGTATGTCCAAGCCCGTTATCCCCTGATTGTGGTCGACGAATTTCAGGATACCAATCAGGATCAAGATAATATGCTGGCCAGTATCTGGCGGCATCCACAGCGACATCAGCACAGCTGTATGATTATGGTCGGTGATCCAAAACAGGCAATTTATGGTTTCCGGGGCGGAGACATGCTGACTTATATCAAGGCCCGGCAGGATGTTTTAATCAAACAGGGTAAACTCTATACCTTAAGACAAAACCACCGTTCAGTTCCTGAACTGGTAGAAGTGGTCGATGCGCTATTTCAACGTGAAGTCAACTTTGGTGAAGAGGTTATTTATACCCCGATTCAGGCAGGAGCACGTCAGCATCCGCCTTTGACCGACCGGCAGCGTAAAAACTACTGTCCACTACGCTGGGTCCAGCTTAGTGATAAAAACAAAGAGGCCGAACAGGTTGCCTGGAAGATTCGTCAATTATTAAATCATGGTATAGCCAAAGAGTTGTTATTTGACGAGTCGGGCGGTCAGCGTCCTCTGAATGAAAATGATATTGCTATCCTGTCCAAGAATCATGATGGGCTAGACAAAGCCCAGTATGCTTTAGAGTCTTTAGGTATCCGGGTTAACCGGCCTTCTAAGCGTAGCGTATTTGACTGCCAAGTGGCCCGTGATGTTGGAGCACTGTTGACGGCTATCATGCATCCGTATGATGAGGGTAAGGTTAAACGGGCTTTACTGAGCCGGTTACTCGATTTTAATTTGCAAAGTCTGGTCGAGCTGGAGCAGCGCACTGATGGTTTGAGCAGTTTTATACACAAGTTTGATGATATCCGTGAATTATGGCTGGAACGTGGTTTCCTGAGTGCCTGGCAGTACTGTCTGCAACATTTTCAGGTCTGGCAGAAACTGGTAGCCATTGCCAGTAAAGATAACGAAAGGGCTGTAGTAAATCTGCGGCATTTAACCGAAGTACTGAGCCAGCATAGCGAAATTTATCCGGGTGCCAAGAATCTGTATTATTGGTATTTTAAACAGTTACAGTCACCAAGCGAGCGAGAATGGGAACTGGAACGACGCCTGTCTAATGAAGCAGGTGTACAACTGATGACCATTCACCAGTCAAAGGGACTGGAATTTAAGGTGGTATTTTTGCTGGGTGCTGACAAAGCATTTAAGGAAATGAATAAAACCCTGAATTTCTCTACGGTTGAGCAGTTAAACCCTGTAACAGGTCAGCTTGAAAAGCAGCGGGTTATTGCGGTAGCAGACAAAAACCTGCTAGATGAAAATGCAGTAAACCAGCATCAGGAACGTGCAGCAGCAGAAAACCGCCGTCTCTGGTATGTGGCCTTAACCCGCGCCAGTCACCGTGTTTATGCCATGCTGCAAGATACTGAAGGTAAAGCCAAGGACAGCCTGGCTTTCTGGCGTAATCGGACAGAGCCTTTTGTACATCGTCACTGCATGGATGAGCCGCTTCTAGAGCAGCTACCGGCAAAAGTTTCTGCCAGTTCGGTCTCAAAGCAAATCAGTGTCCAAGCCTTGAATCTGCCCCAGCAGCGTTTTTATCCTCGGGCCAAAACCAGCTTTAGCTATCTGGCGCAGCATCTCAAAACTAGAAAAATCTTTGATCCGCTTGCAAATGAAGTAAAGCGACCAGAAAGTGCCGAAGACGAGTTGCATGTAGTAGATAAAGTGTACTTACCGGCAACCCAGCCCTTAAGCTGGATCAAACAGAACTTTCCAATGGGTACTGTTGCTGGTAATTTCCTGCATGAGATTTTTGAGCATATTGATTTTCAGGAGCCGGCAGACTGGATACTGGAAATCCGCCGCCGTTTTAAAAATGATTATAGTGGACTGTGGAATGAATTACGGGACAAATATCAGCGGGATTTTCCCGAACAGGCAGAAGATGAACAGCTACTGTTAAACTGGCTGGCAGAGTGGCTCCAACAGGTACTTGCCACCCCATTACACGCAGGTTTTAAGTTAAAGCAGTTACAACCGGAACAGCATTTGGCTGAATTTCCGTTTTGTCTGGCACTTTCAGATCATGTACTGGCAATTCAGCGAATTCACCAGCTGTTTGCTGAATACGGGATTGATATGCCTGAACTAAATCCTGCCGAATCCGCGCGTTATCTGAATGGTTCCATCGATCTGGTTTATTTTGATGGTCATCAGTATCATATTGCCGATTATAAGAGTAATTTTCTGGGTAGTGATCAGTCAGACTATAATCATGCCTCAATCCGAGCCAGTATGTCACATTCAAGTTATTGGTTACAGGCTGGTCTTTATCTGGTTGCACTGCATCGTTATCTGAGTATACAGATGCAAAATTACGAGATCAGCCGGGATCTGGGCGGAGCAAGCTATCTCTATCTGCGTGGCATGAACGGTCAACCGGATCATGGCGTGTATCACTGGAAACCCAGTACAGAATTTATCCTGCGACTTGATGCTTTATTAGGTTATTTTATTGAAGATAAAATGAGTAAAATTGCTTAATAAGTTATTTGAAATATTTTATAAACAAAAATTTAACTTGTGGATAAATTTGTTTATAACTCTGTAGATAACTATGAGGATAACTGTGTGGAAAATAAACAGCTTCATGAAAACTCCCAACAGCAATGGATCAGTACATGGAGCAGTTTTATTACACAGGCCCCTTTTCATGCGGGTGAAAAACATGAAAATGCTACTAATATAATTGTCCAGGTTCTCGAGGCTCTTCAGCAGGGCAATAGCTGTATTGAAGCCACCGAGGATCAGGTCAAGGTTTTAAATAATCTGGTAGGATTTGAGCAGCAGGAGCACTTGCCGGTTGCGCCATTTATATTTGATGGTAGCTCATTATACTTGTACCGCTACTGGAACTTGGAAACCCGACTGGCAAAGCAGATTGAACGCCTGTGGCAGCAGCAGATTCCTCCGGTTGACCTGACTGCCTATTCTGGGCTGTTACAAGATAAATATCAGAAATCTGCTCTGACAATGGTTGCCGGAAAAATACTGAGTATTATTACTGGCGGACCGGGAACAGGCAAAACCTATACACTGGCACGTATTATCGCGGTTCTTAACCAGGCTATTCCCGATATCCGTATTGCTATGGCAGCGCCTACGGGAAAGGCTGCCCAGCGTATGCAGGAAGCACTACGTTATTCTTTTCAAGATCCCAAATTACTGGAATCTGGTTTGATCACACAGAGCCTGCAAATGCAGACTACTCAAACCATTCACCGGCTGCTTGGGCTGGGTCAAAACCAGCAACCGCGTTTTCATAGCCGGCAGCCGTTACCTTATGATGTTATCGTTATTGATGAAGCTTCCATGCTTGACCTGGAGCTCGCGACCTTACTATTTGAAGCTATACCAGATCACTGCCGGCTTATTTTACTTGGAGATGCTCAGCAGTTAGCCTCAGTTGAAGTAGGCTCGGTTCTTGCTGACCTGCAACAGATTCCTGCCTTGGCGGAACACCGGGTCCATCTGGTAAATAGCCGTCGTTTTACAGAAGATGCACTTATTGGAAAAATGGCCAAGTTTATCCAGCAGTTTCAAGCTGGAAAACCTCATACAGAGATTCTGGATTATTTCCAGCAACAGATTGTACCGGCTGACCAACTTTCAGCTATTACATTAAGTCATGATATGCAGGATCAGGTACAACTTGAATTCTTGCCTGCTTCAGCTCAAAGCCTGAATTGGACAGAATTCTATGAAAAACTGATGCAGGGTTATTTACCTTATCTTAAAGCACTTAAAAATTATTTACAGGCAGAAGAAACTTCTGAGGATACAGTCAAACCTCTGGTTCAGGCATTTGACCATTACCGACTGCTTGCAGCTACCCGACACGGGGCATTAGGGCTTGAGAAACTTAATCAGTATGCTAAACAATGGCTGAATCAGGCTTTGAAAACAATTGCAGTAGGTGACTGGTATATTGGCCGTCCAGTTATGATGACCTATAACGACTATCAGCTGGGGCTTTCAAATGGTGATATCGGTATCTGTGTTCGACATCGGGAGCATCCTGACCAGTTTGAAGTTTATTTTCCCAGTCTGAACAAATGGGTGGCTGCTACACGGCTACCTAAAAATATTGAAACAGCATTTGCGCTGACTATTCATAAGTCACAAGGCTCAGAATTTACTCATACCGCAGTTGTATTAGACCAGACAGCGAAAAACTTGTTAAGTCAGGAACTGATTTATACAGCCATTACTCGAGCTAAGAAAGTAGTGAGCTTACTGGTAGACACGGAAGCATTTGTCCAGTCTTTAACAGTAAAAACCACCCGTAAAAGTGGATTGGTTAGTAAAATTAATAGAAAACTAAGTTTGTGAAATAAAAGTTAATAATAAGCCTTGTTGTAAGTTTTTGCTTACATCAATTCGAGAAATTAGCGCCTAGAGCTAATGCAGAGTTTCTGAGATGATGGCTTCACATAAAAAGCCTAGCACGGAAAGCTAAGCAATAATCGCATTATAACTATAATCAGTCGAATGACAGCGAACTTGCATGAAGTAAGTGAAAAAGAGGAAACTTACAGCCGCTAAGCCTTGTAGTTTTGGGAGAGACTACAAGGCTTTTTTATTGCTTGTTAAAATGTCAAAAGGACTCAACCATAAATACACCAATAGATAAAATTTACTCATTTGTAGGTTTTAGCTTACATATTGATACGTAAAATACGACTTTTATACATAATTAGATCTGACAAAATATTACACATAAGGAAATATACAATTATATACAGGACATTATTAATTCATTCATAATAAGATTGGCTTAAAGAAGTTAAGAACAACTATAAATTAAAGAATAATAACGAGAAAAGAAGAAACTACAGCGCAAAAAAAGCCCAAGCCTAGCTTGGGCTTTTTTTTAAATAATTATTTTTAGAATTGGCAAAATATATTATCTTTAAAAAGTTTAATAAAGTACTAAAATAATTAAGGGATTCTGTGAGTTTCAATTTTATAAAACATAAGAGATATTCATAAAAAATTTAAGGCGGAGAAAAATCATAAATCGGTCAGGGTAAAGGGTTAAATCAGAAAAACAGCCTGCAATTTTTGCAATTAGAGCGTTTTTCGCTTAAAATATGACGCTTGCTGTAGTGATGCACGGCAGTCAGTTTGGCTCGGTCAAACTGGTAGGTATCAAAACTCTTTTCAAAGCATCTCGGAGAAATCGAATGGCTTTAACAAATCAAGATCGCGCAGAGATTGTTGCTAAATTTGCTCGTGCTGAAAACGACACAGGTTCACCGGAAGTTCAAGTAGCTTTGCTGACTGCTCAAATCAATGATTTACAGACTCACTTCAAAGCTCATAAACATGACCATCACAGCCGTCGTGGTCTGATCCGTATGGTTAACCAGCGTCGTAAGCTACTTGATTACCTTAAAGGTAAAGACACTACACGTTATAGCGATTTGATTGCTGCTCTAGGTCTGCGCCGTTAATCTGGCAATTCCTATTTTGTTTTCGGTAAGTCGAATGATCAATTTTTCGTTTGCTGAGAATGAAAGTGTATCTGCTTTTGCAGGTTAAAGTGAGAAGGGGCGAATAGTTCGTCCCTTCTTTTGTGTTTAAAACTAGTGAGGTGCGGCTTCTAAGCTTTGTCATTTATCATTGCTGTCGGGAATGATATGAATGTCAAACCTTAGGGGCCTCCACTAGAATAAAATCAGGATATTAAAATATATGTCGATGTTTAACATTGTCCGTAAAGAATTTCAATTTGGTCAGCATCAGGTTGTACTGGAAACTGGCCGTGTAGCACGTCAGGCGAATTCCGTGCTGATCACTATGGGTGGTGTTTCTGTACTGGTTGCTGTAGTTGCTCAACCGACTGCCAAAGCTGGTCAGGACTTTTTTCCACTGACTGTAAACTATCAAGAAAAACAATATGCTGCTGGTCGTATCCCGGGCGGCTACGGTAAACGCGAAGGCCGTGCATCTGAAGCTGAAACTCTGATCTCACGTCTGATCGACCGTCCAATTCGTCCATTGTTTCCAGAAGGTTACTACAACGAAATTCAGGTAACTGCGACCGTTGTTTCTTCTGACAAGACCATGGATGCCGATATCGCTGCTATGCTGGGTACTTCAGCTGCGTTGTCAATCGCTGGTACACCATTTCGTGGCCCAATCGCTGGCGCACGTGTTGGTTTAATTAATGGCGAATATATTCTTAACCCGAACCATGAACAGTTAAAAGAAAGTGATCTTGATCTCGTGGTTGCTGGTACTGAAACTGCGGTACTGATGGTGGAGTCTGAAGCCAAAGAGCTTTCAGAAGACCAGATGCTGGGTGCAGTACTCTTCGGTCATGATGAAATGCAGATTGCTATTCAGGCAATTAAAGAATTTGCAGCAGCAGCAGGCGCGACTGAGTCAACCTGGGTTGCACCTACTAAAAATGATGCACTGCTTGAACAGCTAAAAACTGCTTTTGAAGCTAAAATCTCTGAAGCATATACAATTGCTGTAAAACAGGAGCGTTATGCAGCTCTTGATGCCTTACATGCTGAAGCTATTGCACAGTTTGTTCCTGAAAATGACGAGACTGGTATTGCTGATGAAGTAAACGAACTGTTCGAAGAGCTGAAATATCGTACCGTACGTGACAATATCCTGTCAGGTAAACCACGTATCGATGGTCGTGACACTAAGACTGTACGTGCACTTGATGTACAGGTTGGCGTACTGGAACGTGCTCACGGTTCAGCATTGTTTACCCGTGGTGAAACTCAGGCTCTGGTTACTGCAACACTGGGTAATACCCGTGATGCGTTGATGGTTGATACACTGTCAGGGACCAAAACTGACAACTTCATGCTGCACTATAATTTCCCGGCGTATTCAGTAGGTGAGACTGGCCGTGAATCTGGTCCTAAACGTCGTGAAATTGGTCACGGACGTCTGGCGCGTCGTGGTGTACAGGCTGTACTTCCACCGGTTGACCGCTTCCCGTATGTTCTACGTGTAGTATCTGATATTACCGAGTCAAACGGTTCATCTTCTATGGCTTCTGTCTGTGGTGCTTCACTTGCACTGATGGATGCAGGCGTACCATTAAAAGCTCCAGTTGCAGGTATTGCAATGGGTCTGGTTAAAGAAGGAGAGCGTTTCGCCGTACTTTCTGACATCTTGGGTGATGAAGATCATCTGGGTGACATGGACTTTAAAGTAGCCGGTTCTGCTAATGGTATTACTGCCCTTCAGATGGATATTAAAATCGAAGGTATTACTGAAGAGATCATGGAAGTTGCCCTGAATCAGGCATTTACTGGTCGTATGCATATTTTGAATGAAATGAATAAAGTCATTTCTCGTGCTCGTCCTGAAATTAGTATGCATGCCCCAACATTTGCTGTGATTACAATTAATCCAGACAAGATTCGTGATGTTATTGGTAAGGGCGGCGCGACAATTCGTCAGATTACTGAAGAAACTAAAGCTGCAATTGATATTGAAGATAATGGTACCGTTCGTGTTTTCGGTGAAACTAAAGCTGCTGCGAACGCTGCAATTGCCAAGATTCAGGCCCTAACTGCTGAGGTTGAGCCAGGCAAGATCTACGACGGTAAAGTTATCCGTATTGTTGAATTTGGTGCATTTGTAAATATCATGCCAGGTACTGATGGTCTGTTACATATTTCACAAATTTCAAATGAGCGTATTGCTAACGTGACTGATGTTCTTAAAGAAGGTCAGGAAGTGAAAGTTCAGGTTGCTGATGTAGATAACCGTGGCCGTATTAAACTGACGATGAAAGATATTGAACAAACTTCTAACTAAGTTTGTTATCAATTTGAAATGAAAAGAAAAGCCTGCTTGATGCAGGCTTTTTTTATGTCATGATGCATATGTAAATTTTTATAATAATTATCAGGTATGCAGGTTTATTATTTCTATCGACATCTGAGCGAACAGTGTATTTTTGTGAGTCATCAACCCGAAGAAGGCCACGAGCTTGAGTTTATCTGGATTGATTCGACCCGTGACGATGTAATTAATCATGTTAAAGACTGGCAGAATAAAATTCATGAGCTTTCACAGCTGTCCCTGTCTGAATATCATGTCAAAGATATTTTAAACGTAGAGCATCCATGTACTTTCGATAGTACTGAAGAATACAATTTACTGATCCTTAGAAAACTGGTTACGCCAGATGACCAGATCAAAAATATTGATCTTGGACTGGAACCGCAGGAAAGTGCTTTTGGTCTGGCTACCACGCCAGTCAGTTTTATTTTTAACCCTGATCTATTAATTACAGTGCGGGAAAAAGGCAATACTATACTGGAAGTCTTTATCCACCGGCTTCAGGCCAGCCTCAGTTGCAATATTGATGATCCTGGAAAACCACGAAAACTCGCTACCTCTCCTTTTGATCTGGCATTACGTCTTTTATGTAGCATTATCGATAACTATCTCGATATCCGAATGCCATTAACACGGCGGGTTGAATACTGGCAGCGTGAGTTGCTGCAGGGCAGAAAACGTTTCAAACAGTGGCATCAATTATTTCAGGAAATGACTCTATTTCAGCAAATTGAAAATCTCTGTGAAGAACAGATTGAGGCTATGCAGGAAATCCGTGATGAAATTGTTCAGAACTATCATCATCTAATGGGAGAAGATCTGGTTGATCCTCAGGATATCCTGTTGATTCGACTGGATGATCTAACTGGCCATATTGAACGGGTACAAAAGCATACCACCCGGCTTCGAAACTCCATACAAAGTGCCATTAATCTACATTTCTCTGCTATTTCCAACCAGACCAATGAAAATATGCGGATTCTGGCGATTATTACAACTATTTTTGCGCCTTTGACCTTATTAACCGGTATTTATGGAATGAACTTTGAATATATGCCGGGACTTAGTGTAGAGAACGGGTTCTGGCTCATGCTGGTAGCCATGCTATTCTGCACAGTTTTGCTCATTTATCTATTTTACCGGCGACATTTGCTGGGGCGGGGAGAGCGCAGTATTCTGGATCTGCTGGCTCAGCAGCATCATCAGCGTAATGTAAATCTGTCCTGGTTACTCGATGAAGAAAGGTATCATTCAGCACAGCAGCAGAGAAAACGGGCCAGATTTAAATTACGTAAATCGGTCGATTAATTTTTCTCTACTCCAGAGTTAAATTTTATAGTTTATCTGGCCCAAGTTATACAGCTATTTGGGTTTAAATATGCCAATTTGTTTGCGTAAATGCTGAACTTCATCAATCAGATCCAGCATTACTGCAACTGCAGATAAACTGGCATTAAAATCACGCTGTAAACGGTAAGCCTTACGGGCACGAGCTACATCTTCGCCCAGAAACTGATATGAAGATTGCTGAGAGCGTACTGGTAAGATATCGTATTCGAGCAATTCCAGAACCCATTCCTGACTCTGTCCACACACTTGAGCAAAATGTTCAAGATCTAGCATAGATTGTTCGTCAATAATTTCAGAGTCATGTTGGCCCTGATATACAACTTCACGGTAATGAATAATCGCCATTTTCCATGCTCCTTAATAAGCGCGAGGCTGATAAGATACGAATGCTTCAGCCAGAGATTCATAAGCCTGCTGTTGCTGTGCAGTGGTTGCTGGTGGCACTACAATGTTCAAGATAAGATAAAGATGGCCCGGTGTTTTATTTGGAATTCCTTTATCCTTCAGGCGAAGTTGTTGGCCAGACTGGGCATTTTTAGGCAGGTTTACATTCAATGAACCGGCTGGTGTATTTACGGTAATCGCTTTGCCTAGTGCAGCCTCCCAAGGAGTAACATTGACGGTATAATAAACATCCGTACCATCTACTCTGATTCGGTCAGTATCACGATACTGTATTTCAATATATAAATCGCCATTCTCGCCGCCATTAATACCGAGCTGACCTTGACCGCTTAGGCGGATTTGCTGGCCTTCTTTCATACCTTTAGGTATTTTAACCTGTAAGGTTTTGCGCTGTACCTCTGGTTCCCCATATGCATTTACAGTCGGAATCTGCAAAGTGATATTTTGGGTCGCTCCCTGATAGCCGACTTCTACATCAATTTCGATCTTGGCGTGCTGGTCTTCACCACGATAACTACGAGGCTCGCGCTGGTACTGATAGTGGCCTCCACCAAATCCTGTACCAAAACGACCAAACAGGTCTTCAAAACCATTAAAATCTGAAGCATCTCCTTGAGAAAAACCTTGCCGATAGAAACGGCTGCCATCAAAGCCACCCTGACCTGCATTCTGATTAAAGCCAGAGAAGCCTTGTGGATGATCCAGCATCTGGTCATATTCAGCCTTCTTTTCCGGGTCACTTAACGTATCATAGGCAACATTAATGGCCTGCATCTGTGCTTCCGCATCTGCTTCTTTACTGACATCAGGATGATATTTACGGGCCAGTTTTCGATAACTTTTCTTGATTTCTTCAGGACTGGCATCTCGTGAGATACCCAATTGTTCATAATAATTTTTTTCCATAGATCAGCTCTACGTCTATTCATTTATCTGTTTTAATTCATTATTGGAGTTGTATAAAAAAAAGCCAGAGTAAAGCATTAGTTATATTGTTTCAAAGCGTGACAAAAAAAGCCCCGAGAACTGGAGCTTTTTGATTTAAGTTTCAATTAAATATTCTAGTATTTAACCCAAGTCACACTACGGCCTACGACGGATACACCTACGTAGCCTCTTAGCGTGAGGTGTTTGCCATTTGCATTGACCTTGGCCTTACCCTTATAAATTTTTCCTCCGATCGGATCAAGTACACGACCATCAATGTATTCATATGGATTATTTGGATTCTGTTTAAAGTTATAAATAAAGGGAAGGCCAATAAAAGGCTTACCTTTTAAATCACCTGGACAGTTTTCACATATTTCCATTTTTGGGCGGCCAGGTACTGCACGAGTTTCTACGATTGTGCCGGTATAAGTACCATCTGCATTTTTCTTGACCATTACATCAGCGCGGGAATAGCCCGTCCGGTCATCTACCGTTTTCCATTTACCGACTAAAGGATCAGCGCTTGCAAAACTTAAAGTGCTGATCGTTGTAAAAAAGATCCCCGCAGCCATGCAGGACAATAGTTTCTTCATGAAATGAACCCCAAATATAAAATAATAATTTTTTCAGTCTTGTTTTAGAGTAAAACGCCTAATTTATAACGGCTCATCTTTAAAATTTCAACTAAAAAATCAATAGGATATTGCGATAAGGAGAAAGTAGTAAGACAGTCATAAAATCTGAGCCAGCTTTGGTATAGAGGAAGTTAAATTTTTTATTTATTAATCAAAAACTTATTTTTAGATAAAGATATAAGAACTTCAATATTAAAGCGTGAGAAACAGGTAAGCGAATAAGGAAAATAATAAAAAAGCCCTAAGGAATTAGGGCTTTAAAATTCTGATTCTTAGTAATTTTTAACTGAGATGTTCGCCAAACAGGCCCAAGGCTTCTTCAGCAGTGAAAGTATATTGTGCCTGGCAGAACTGGCAGTCCATTACGATTGGATTCTGGAATTCAAGTGTTTCACGCACAGCACTTACGCCAATCTGTTGAAGAGCAGCAGCACAACGCTCTTTTGAACAGGTACAGCCAAAACGTAAATGTTCAACCTCAGGCAAGCGGACGTCCTCCTCGTTATAAAGACGATAAAGTATTTCCTCGGCGCCAAGTTCGGTCAGTTCTTCCGATTTTAATGTTTCAGTCAGCATGGTTAACCGTGGCCATAAGTCTTCATCCACGATTTGCTGTTCTTCTTCACTGTTACGTGGTAAAAGCTGAATCAGTAAGCCACCGGAACGCTGTTCATTACTGGCCAACACTAACCGGGTCGGAATTTGTGCAGACAGGTCATAATACTGCATGAGACATTCTGCTAAAGTTGAACGGTCAAGCGGTACAATCCCTTGGTAGCGTTCACCAAATTCGGGTTCGATATTGATAAAGAGCACTGGATTGACCAGAGAGCTGAGTACGACACTACTATCTATGGCCTCGCCAAAACGTGGATCTTCTTCATACTCAGCCAAGGCGCGGACCTGACCTAAATGAGTACACTCAGCCATAGCCCATTTAAAAGTACCGGCAGCCTGAATTTGTAAACTGATACGGCCCTTAATTTTCAGGGTACTGGCCAGCAGTGCAGTCGCACTTAGCATTTCACCAATTAACAGCTGTACGGCGGGTGCATAGGGACGCTGTGCCAGAATAGTTTGTAAGGCTTCTTCAAGATGAACAACTTCACCACGAACAGGGCTATTCTCAAGATAGAAGCGTTGACGTAAATCAGACATAAATTTCTCCAAACCCTGTCTTTATGGTGTCTTTATTTTAAAATACAAGTTAATTTTGACCACCCTGTGTAACATCACTACGATAATATTCCACATTCGGGTTTAAATCAGATTCTTCATATCTTGCCTGTACCTGCTCATTATAGGCAAACAAATGTTTGAGCTCTGCTAAAGCATTGCCATGGGTTTCATAAATTTTATGATCATCACGATTAAGACGTTGTTGCTGTTTAAGCAGTATTAAGTCGTGCTGGCGAAATGCATCTACTTGCTCATGGGCTTCTTCTAAGGATAAACCATGAGCATGTAACATATATTCTGCCATATCTAATGCAGAAAGCTGGGTTTCCCGCCAGAAATGTTCTATTCCCATATCACGTAGCAAATGTACGTGATAGCGGTCGCGAGCCCGTACCAATAGTTTTAGTTCAGGATAGTTCAGCCGTATATAGCGTACTGCATTCATACAGTCCTCGACATCATCAATGGCGATAACGAGTATCTTGGCCTGTTCAATACCGGCCTGTTGCAGGGTTTGAGAATCAGTAATATCTGCCTCAATAAACCGTCCGCCATACGCTTCAATAAACTCTGCTCCAGGCTGATTATTATCAATGATGGTAAAGGGCAGCAGCTGCTGATGGGCAACTCGGGCAATAATTTGACCAAAACGGCCAAAACCGGCAATGATCAGTGCTGGAGAGGCTTCAGTATTAACATCATCTTGTCTGGTTCGTTCGGGTCGCTGTTTTATAATGTGCTGGGCCAGTAAATAGATAAATGGGCTGAGCAACATTGACAATACAATAACTGCGGTTAGCTGGTTCATTATAACCTGTCCAATTAACTGTTCTTTTAATGCCGCATACAGCACTAGAAAAGTTAGCTCTCCGCTCTGACAAAGTCCTAAACCCAACAAACTTGCATTACTCCAGTTCAGGCGCGAGTAATGTCCAAGTACAGCTAATACAATTGACTTAATGATCAGTAGGGCCGCAACCAGAGAGACAATAAAGACTGGGGACTGTGTAATCACAGCGAATGAAGCATATAAACCAAGACTTAGAAAGAAAAAACCGGACATCAGGCTACGAAAAGGTTTGATCATGGTTTCAAACGCATGTCGAAAAGGAGTATCTGCCAGTAACATCCCTGCCAGTAATGCACCAATCAGCACATGCAGCCCTAAAGCATCTACGGTAAGAAAAATGGCCAGTACGGTAAACAGGGCTGTAGCGGCCATCAGTTCGATACTGTTTTGTTTGGCCAGATAATTTAAAAATGGCTGGATCAGATAACGGCCAAAAAGAAAAACGCCACTAATAGTTGCAAGAGTTGCAGCAAAATAGGCAATCCCATGCTGTGAACTTTCAGTACGGGTAAATAAGGGTAATAAGGCAATTAGGAATATGGCGACCAATGCCTGTGCCAGAGTAACTGCAAGTGTGTATTGACCAGTAGTGGTATTAAGCTGTTCATATTGTGTCTGTAACTGCAGGGCCAGAATCATGGCAGAGAGGGCTAGAGCAAAACCGACAATAAAACTGTTCAGCAGCGGTAACTGCAATACAGTTATTCCCAAGGTTACGATGAGCCCTGCAGTGATAACAATTTGAATACCACCTAGTTTAATCAGGTGTGATCGCATCAACCAGATTCGTTGCGGCCTGAGTTCCAGTCCTATCAAAAATACAAGAAGAATCGATGCATAATCTATAAAATTCTGAATCAGGGAAAATTTAATCAGATTAAATCCGCTTTGACCCAGAATTAAGCCTGTCACCAGATAGCCGAGCACTGATGTCAAACCTAAACGTCTGCTCAGGGCTACCAGGATTAAGGATGCTCCAAGAAAAATCGTCATATATAACATCAAAGACATAAGTTTATCCCGGGCGTTTGTTTTGTTCTTTGTACTATTAAACCTGAAAATACTGCCAAGCTGTAGAGGCCGCTCGTATCTGTCTAGCTGAGTTCCTGCGGGTCAACGTCAATACTCAGTTTTAACTGATGCTGTCGTGACTGTTGTACTACCATCGCCCACCATTGCCGTAAATAAAAATGCAGCTGTGCCCGGTCAGCTGAAAGCAGGACCAGATGGGCCCGGTAGCGACCCGCCTTACGCTCCATAGGGGCAGGGATAGGGCCCCAGATATCAACCTGACTACCTGCAAGTTCACGTAGCTTACGAGCAATTTCAGCTACAAATTCCTGACTGTATTGCTGGTTTCTGGAGTCGGCTCGTACCAGTGCCGTATAACGATAAGGCGGCAGCTGTGCCTGCTGGCGCTCAATGAGTGCTTGTTTGGCAAAAGCACGGTAGTCTTTCTCGATCAATGTAGTTAACAGTGGATGATCAGGCCTTAAAGTTTGCAGATAGACTTCGCCTCTGCGGTCTCCACGGCCAGCACGACCAGCCACCTGAATGATGAGCTGGGCTGTACGTTCCGGCGCACGAAAATCAAAGCTGAGCAGTCCGGCATCAATATCCAGAATCGCAACCAAGGTCACGTAGGGAAAATGATGGCCCTTGGCTAACATTTGGGTACCGAGTAAAATAGCAGGCTGGCTTTGATGAATCCGCTGATAGATACGGTCCCATTGGCCAACCCGGCTGGTACTGTCACGGTCCACACGAATTACATCAAAATCTGGAAAGAGCTCGGTCAGGGTTTCTTCAACCTTGGCAGTGCCCATCCCGAGCGTTTTTAAGGTCGTTTGCTGACATTCGGGACAGCTTTCCGGTACACGATGAATGGAACCACAATGATGACAGTGCAGATGATTATAGGGCTGTGTATGCAGAGTAAAATGCGCATCACAATGGGGGCAGTTGGCCTGCCAGCCACAATGATTACAGACCAGTACCGGCGCATAACCACGTCGGTTTAAAAAAACCAGCACCTGTTCTTTTTTGTCCAGCCGCTGCTGAATCTGCTTGATGAGCTGTTCACTAATTCCATGCTGTTTTTTGGCTACTTTCAGATCTATTAACTGCATTTTGGGTAAGACCGCATTGCCAGCCCGCTGGTTAAGTTCCAGTCGTGTCAGTTTATTCTGTTCTACCAGATGATAGCTATCCAGACTGGGTGTGGCTGAGCCAAGAATAATCGGACAGTTTTCCAGATGGGCACGGTAGAGAGCTACGTCACGGGCATGGTAGCGAAAGCCTTCCTGTTGCTTGAATGACAGATCATGCTCCTCATCCAGAATAATCAGTCCCAGCCGGGGCAACGACGTATAAATTGCTGAACGGGTTCCGAGAATAATGGAAGCCTTGCCGGTTTGGGCATGCTGCCATGCTTGCAAACGTTTGGATTCACTCAAACCAGAATGTAATAGTACAATATCTACATTAAACCGTGATTTAAACCGGGAAATGGTTTGAGGTGTCAACCCGATTTCGGGAACCAGAACCAATATCTGCTTGCCCTGTTTTAGTACTTCGTACATCACCTGCAAATAAACTTCTGTTTTGCCGCTACCAGTCAAACCATCAAGTAAGAAGGCCTGAAATTTCTTCAATGATTTTAAAATACGCTGAATTGCTTTGTGCTGTTCTTCATTGGGTGTGAGTGGCATTTGCGCCAGCTGCACCGGTTCAGGCGTGGTATTTATTGCTGTTAATTCACAGCGAACAATTTCTTTTTTTTCAAGAGTTTTTAAGGTGGCAGTTTCAACACCACTTAAATTCAGAATGTCTTCTGTTGTACCGGCTGCATGTAATTTTAAAATCTTATAAGCATCTTGCTGCTTGATTGAACGCTTGAGCAGCTGTTCTGCATCAGGCTGTACCACCTTCCAGACTCGAGCCAGCAGATTTAGCGGTTTACCCTGACGCAACAGGCCGGGTAGAGCACATTGCATTACCTCACCCAAAGGAAATTGATAATACTGTGCAGACCATGTCAACAAACTTAAAACTTTGTTGTCTATAATGGCTTCCTTGTCGAGCAGCTCAGTAATAGTCTTAAGCTTGATACGCGGATCAGGCATAACATCGGGAGAGATTTTCTCTACAATGATACCAATCAGATTCTGCCGTCCAAAAGATACTGCTACCCGCGCACCGACTTCTGCCTGTAAGTATTGTTCGGCACTAAGCAGATAGTCAAAACTATCATAGAGATGAACAGGTACAGCTACCCGGACACGGTATATACAGCAGTTATTATGGGACGAGCTAGGCATATAAATTTCGTTAAAGGTTTTAGATAAAATGGCGTCATGCTATCGACTCGGTTATATTACAGTGAGCAAGCGGACAACAACATGAATATGAATGATCTGTATTGCCTGATGCAACAGCAATGATGATAAATTTTGGGAAAAACTAGAAAACTACAATGCCAGCATATCAATTTACTGCAATGGATGCTTCGGGAAAGCAGCAAAAAGGCATACTGGAAGGCGATTCCGCACGTCAGATACGACAGCAGCTGCGTGATAAAGCATGGATTCCGGTCAGTGTCGAACCAGTAGAAAATAAAGAAAAAGGTCAGACCAGATCATGGCGCAAAAAAGGCTTAAATGCCTATGACCTGGCACTTATGACCCGTCAGCTTTCAGTGCTGGTCGCGGCCGCAATTCCGTTAGAAGAAGCTATTCGGGCTGTAGGCAAACAAAGTGAAAAAGTACATGTACAGAATTTACTGATGTCGGTACGTTCCAAGGTGCTCGAAGGCCATTCACTGGCTCAGGCTATACAACAGTCTGGGCGTTTTCCTGATCTTTATATTGCCACCATCGCAGCGGGTGAGCGTTCAGGGCATCTGGACCTAATTCTGGATCAGCTGGCCGACTATACAGAAAACCGCTTTGCCATGCACAAGAAAATTCAGGGGGCAATGATTTATCCGATTATCTTGATGCTGATGTCATTTGCGATCGTAATGGGATTAATGACCTATGTAGTGCCGGATATTGTAAAAACATTTGATCAGAGCAAGCAGGCACTTCCCGCCATTACGGTTATTTTAATGAAGACCAGTGATTTTATCCGTCAGGCTTGGCCATTTTTACTGGTGATCAGTGTAGTGGGTATTATGCTGCTGATACGTTTTTTAAAGACTTCAGCCGGCCATTATACCTTTGACCGCTTTGTACTGAAGTTGCCTCTCTTTGGTAAATTGGCTCGTGGTATCAATGCTGCCCGTTTTGCCAGTACCCTGTCTATTTTAACCCGCTCCGGCGTACCTTTGGTTGATGCGCTTAAAATTGGTGCGGCGGTCAGTAATAATTGGGTAATCCGGGATTCTGTCAATCTTGCCGCAGAAAAAGTAACAGAAGGCGGTAACCTGGCGACCCAGCTTGAACGTGCCGGTTATTTTCCACCAATGATGGTACAGATGATTCGCAGTGGCGAGGCATCCGGTGAGTTGGACCGCATGCTGGAGCGGGCATCTACCATGCAGGACCGTGAAGTGGCTACTTTTATATCTACGTTACTGGCTTTGCTGGAACCGCTGATGCTGGTTCTCATGGCCGGTATTGTGCTGGTAATAGTAATTGCAGTGATGTTACCTATCGTGAATATGAACAATATGGTTTAATTTTTTTAAAGACTATAAGTAAAGTGAGAAAATTTTAATGCAGAACAAGAGTTATCGAACCCGTCAGTCTGGTTTTACCCTGATTGAAGTCATGGTGGTAATTGTGATTTTAGGTGTACTGGCAGCGCTGATTGTACCGAATGTAATGGGACGAGGTGAAAAAGCCAAGATTGATACCACAGTCATTACCTTAAAAGGTGTAGCAGGGGCATTGGATCAATACAAACTCGATAATGGCCAATTTCCTTCAATGCAGGATGGGGGACTGGATGCATTGGTTAATCAGCCAGCGACAGCCAAGAACTGGCTACCGGGAGGTTATGTAAAAGGGGGCTACCCTAAAGATAGCTGGGATAATGATATCCAGTATGTAATTCCCGGTTCAGAAGGCCGTAGCTATGACCTGTATTCATTTGGCGCAGATGGTAAACAGGGTGGTGAAGGTACAGATGCCGATATTTATTACCAGCCGTAAGTTTTATAATATTTAATACGAGTATAAATAAAATGAGTATGGCGAAAGGAATAGAATGATGGGGTTAAATTTAAAATATAAATAGTAAATAAATAGCTTCACTTAATATAGACAGTAAATATTAAGTGAAGTGATAATAATTCTTGATATTTAATATTATTTAAATAATTGTTTTTAATTAATTTTATGATATGATTTTATTTAATGTTAATAATAAGAATTATTTTCATATCGAATAGTTACAATAATAGTGAAACATGAATAAAAATAAACTTCTTATTTAAAAAAAGATTGAATAATATATTTATAGACAGTAAATGTCAGGGAGTCATAAATATGAAAGCAGTCTTATTCTCAGATAATTTAAACTCACTGCATTTAACCATGCTTAAATCTGTGCTTTTGGTGCTGAGCTTATTACCTGTCAGCCATTTCATTTTAGACTTCTGGCAAACCGTAGAGGGCAGTAGTCAGATTATGGTGGGTTTCTTCGCAACCAGTTTAATAGGTGCTTTAATTTTTTTAAGTTTCTGGGCTGCTTTAAAAACTAGTGCTGTAGAGCTCACAATGAAAATACCCAATCGCTGGGAGCAGTGTATGCTCAAATTATATCGCCATCTGCCAATGAGTGTTCTGGCTGTCATACTTTCTTATCTGAGTGTTCAGCTTTGATTTTAATGCCTATTTAAAATGTACAAAAAACCGGATGATGAAATCCGGTTTTTTTATCTAGAATAAAAATTTAGGCCTTAGCGTCGCGATTTAAATGAAACATCTACTTTACGTGGACGATAGATCCAGCCCAAGACCAGAAGAAAAAGTGAAAAGCCCAGAATCGGCCAGTCGCTAAAACGGTTATACCAAGTTTGGCCTTGCATGGCCGGCAGTTCGCCGCGCAGTACAAACTCCTGATCAGTTGGAGCCTGTTTTACTATATGACCGGTATGATCAATAAATGCTGTTACACCTGTATTGGTTGCCCGGATAAACCAGCGTCCATTTTCTTTGGCCCGCATCTGAACCATTTGTAAATGCTGCCAAGGTCCAGCTGTACCAGTAAACCA
>NZ_DJJJ01000040.1:0-26212 GCF_002434085.1 Acinetobacter sp. UBA6571
AAGCATCACCATATAGGCAATCGCTCCCCCAAGCAGATAAGATAAAATGGCGCCTATTGGGCCAGCTTGAGAAATGACATCACCTGAGCCTAAAAACAGTCCTGTTCCAATTGCGCCCCCCAGTGAAATCATGACTAAATGACGCTTGGTCATGGCACGCTTTAGGGGTTTATCTGTCTCTGCTGCAGAAACTTCTGTCTTACTACATGTGTCTTGCTGAACCACATATTGCTCACCCAGAACTTCTCCTGACGGAAATATTTTTTCATTGTTGTTACTCATACACGCTTGCTCCAACTGTCTTCTTATGACAACCTGTCCTTGCTGCTTAGTTCCATAAAAAATTAATATCAAAAAGATATTTTTTATCCCTGTTGTATTTTTACTGAGCTTCCATATTCAAACTCCATGTATATTCTTCTCTACCGACATCCCGTCTGTTTCTAATCGCTTTAACCTATTTAATTTCTTTCAAAATCAGGCCTGCCCTAAGCCCCGTTTTTACTTCTGGATTAGGAAATAAAATCCAGAGCGGCTGATCCTGTACCACATAGCTGCCCGCTTGCTGTGTAGCAATCACCTCACCTGGTTGAAAGGTAGAAAAATTAGGTGCATCTGCACTTAAGTTCAGTTTAAAGTCATCATTTATTTTTAGGATTGAATCTATTACCTTAAACTGACGAATATCCTGCTTCTGTCTGTTTGGTAAGGCCTGACCTGAAAGTGCAGCACGCAGCATCTGGTCCGTACTGAAAAACCCGGCCAAATCATTTTGTCCAAAGGGTTTGGCCTTACCTAATTCCAAAGTACTGCTGGCGGCCTGAAAACGTTCAGTGGTGAAATGCGTGAAAGTTTTTCCAGCTGCATTGTGGTATACCAAGGCATCCAGATCAGCAGCCTTTAAGCTTTGAATTAAAAAGTCATCATAAGGCTGCATCTGGTAAGGGAATAGGGCAAAAACTGGAAGTAAAGATTCACGAATCGCGGTATGTAAATCATAATGATAGCGTTGTGCATTTGACTGGCTTTGCTGAAAAAACTGTGTAGTAACCTGTTCCAATAACGCTGCACGTTGAGTTTCGCCATCTTGGGCCAATTGCTGGTAAGCACCGCAGAACATGCGATTCATATCATTTTCAAGATAACGAACCCCTTGTCGGATTGCAGCGGGATTGCCCAATACGAAAAGTACACGAACCGCTAAAGCCAGCTGACCGGAAAACAAATCCTGAATGATCTGTGCCAGCAATTCGATCGGTGCCGTTTCATTGCCATGAATACCAGCCGAAAGCACGATGGTTTTTCGATAAGCCGTTTTTGGCGTACATTGCAATAGCCCTTCACCCAGCCACTGCCATGTAAATCCAGCCGTTTCACCCTGTATCTGCTCAGGGGGCTGTTGCGCCAACGTCAACGCGAGTAGATCAACCATGTACTTTCATCCTTAAAAGCGTTATTGAATATTTATCTCTGGAAGTGATAAACCGAACCTAAACCCAGAATCCTGGTGAGTTCATCCAGCGCGGTGCGACTCTCAATCAATAAATCCGGATCAGCCAAATCGTCCTGGGTTAACTCGTCACGATAATATTGATCTACCCACTGATTCAGGGTTTTGAACAATGCATCATTCATAAACAGGTTTGGATTGATCGCAGCAAGTTCCGCCTCATTCACCGCCACACGTAAGCGTAAACATGCAGGACCACCGCCATTTCGCATACTTTCACGCAGATCAAACACCTTGATGTCATCAATTGGCGTACCCATTTGAATCATGTCATTCAAATAGTCCCAAACTGCTTTGTTCTGGCGAGATTCCTCCGGTACCACAATACTCATGCCGCCATCCGCACGGGTCAGAATCTGGCTATTGAACAAATAGGTCGATACCGCATCAGCAACACTGACTCGACTTTCAGGTACTTCAATCGACACAAACTCTTGCCCAATCCCTGCCATTTTCTGACGGATTTCCTGCAATGCGTCAGTTTGATTTAAGAATGCCTGCTGATGATGAAAGAGAACCTGCTGGTTACTGACAGCAATAACATCATTATGAAAAACGCCCTGATCAATTACTTCAGGATTTTGCTGGATAAAAATCGTGCGATTATTATCGAGACGGTGCAAACGGGCAATAGCCTCACTTGCTTCACGAGTTTGACGTGCAGGAAATTTCTGTGGAGCAACCCCGCCGCCAATCTGTTGCTGGCCATATACAAACACCTGTACACCAACCTGATCATAAGCACCACCGAGGCGGTTATGATTGGCTGCACCTTCATCCCCAAACAGTGCGGCTTCAGGCAATGCTTCATGGTGCGCAAAATATACATCATTGTTGAACATTGCTTGCAGAATACGTGTGGTCGTATGATGCTCAATTGAGCGATGGAACTTATTGTTCAGGTTTGCCGCAGTAAAATGCATGCGACCGTCCGCGCTATCTGCCGATGGCGACACCGTACAAGAATTCGCAGTCCACATGGAGGAAGCCGAGCTCAATGACGACAACAGTGCCGGCGCAGTGCGCATGGCTTGGGTAATCACGTCAATATCACTGCCGCTAAAACCCAGACGGCGTAGCGTTGGCACATGTGGCCGCTCTTGTGGGGCAAACACGCCTTGCTTGAGTCCCAAATCCGCCAGCGCTTTCATTTTCTTCAAGCCTTGTTTTGCGGCCAATTTCGGATTGGATGCATTATTACGGTTTTTAGTTGATGCGACATTGCCAAAAGACAGACCTGCATAATGATGTGTCGGCCCAACCAGACCATCAAAGTTGATTTCATAACCTGACATTTTTTTCTCCATGTGTCCTGATGTGGTCCGTCTTACAGCACAATGCCCGGTGACAATTTTGAGGGTAAGCTCACACTGTCACTTTCCAGGGAAGCCATCGGCCATGCACTATAATCTGCGGCATAGAACGCACTGGCACGGTGATTGCCCGATGCGCCCACCCCACCAAACGGTGCCGCACTTGATGCACCTGTTAATGGCTTATTCCAGTTCACAATGCCTGCCCGCGCTTCAATCAATACACGATCAAATAAATCACGGTCAGGTGACACCAGCCCTACGGCCAAACCAAAGCGGGTGTTATTGGCAATATTTAAGGCTTCATCGAAGCTGTTATAGCGATAGATCGTGGTGAGCGGGCCAAAGTATTCATCATCAGGAATATCGGTAACCTGGGTTACATCTAAAATGCCAGCGGTGAGCAATGAACTATCTGCTTGTGGACGCGTCATTTCCAACAATGCTTTTGCACCTAGAGCAATCAGTTTGCTTTGTGCTGCCAGCATCTGTTCCGCAGCATGTGCAGAAATCACCCCGCCCATAAAGGGTTGTGGTTCAGCATTCCAGACACCAACCACCAAGTTTTTAGCGACTTCAACAAAACGTTGAATGAAGGCATCCCCATTGGCACCCTGTTTAACGATAATACGGCGTGCACAGGTACAACGTTGTCCCGCAGAAACAAAAGCCGATTGA
The DNA here is from genome assembly GCF_002434085.1 of Acinetobacter sp. UBA6571. Classification (NCBI taxonomy): domain Bacteria; kingdom Pseudomonadati; phylum Pseudomonadota; class Gammaproteobacteria; order Moraxellales; family Moraxellaceae; genus Acinetobacter; species Acinetobacter sp. UBA6571. The sequence goes on from NZ_DJJJ01000040.1 coordinate 3,502, forward strand.
ATGGCTAAATTCACCACCGCATCAATATCGGTTGCTTCATCAATAATCAGGGCATTATTACCGCCCATTTCCAAAGCAAGAATTTTTTCAGGTGCACCAGCCATTTGCTTATGCAATTGATAACCTGTGTTGGCGCTGCCTGTGAACAGTAAACCATCTATTTGTTCAGCTGCTGCAAGTGCTTCACCCGTGCTACGCCCACCTTGTACGATGTTCAGTACACCTTTGGATAAACCGGCCTGTTGCCATAATTTTGCAGTTTCTTCCGCAGTCCAAGGGGTGAGTTCACTTGGTTTAAACACCACGGTATTGCCGGCAATCAGTGCAGGAACAATATGACCATTTGGTAAATGACCCGGGAAGTTATACGGGCCAAATACAGCCAGCACGCCATGAGGACGATGACGTAACGACGCCACCCCATCTGGCATTTCAGTTTCGCTAAAACCAGTCCGTTGATGATAAGCGCGGATTGAAATCGCCACTTTACCGATCATTGATTGTACTTCGGTTAAGGTTTCCCATAGCGGTTTACTGGTTTCCTGACTAATCACTTCAGCCAGTTGGGTTTTATGTTGTTCCAATAAGCCGGCAAAACGCTCAATAATGGCAATTCGTTCTTCTAAGGCTAAGCGTGCCCAAGCTGGAAATGCCTGCCGAGCAGCATGACAAGCTTGCTCAACATCGGCCTGGCTGGCTTCATGCCCTGCCCAAATTTGCTCATTGCTGACAGGATTTTTTTTACTGAACGCAGGCCCTTGTCCCTGAATCCAGGTATCATTAATGAATAATGCACCTTGTGACATTAGTTATTCTCCATTTTTTCTAATGCTAAAACTCGCACTTCATCCCGTTCCTGGACATTAAGTGCTTGAGCCTGCTGTGGCGTCACCAATAAGATATCGGTAGTTAATATCTGGTTATTAATGAGTAATACGCGATAATCTGCATATTGATCATTTGCAATCAGATACTGTTTATTTGATGTTTCGACCTGCTCAGTAATTTTGATCTTCAATACACGACTTTCTTTGACTGCGCGTAAGTCAGCAATATTGGCTTCCAAAGTAGGACCTGCATCGAAAATATCAACATAACCTTGATACTTAAGTCCTTCTGACATCAATACCTTTGCAGCCGGTAAAGTATGTGGATGGACCTCTGCAATAACTTTCCGAGCTTCTGCGCCAAGTAAATCGACATAGACCGGAAATCTAGGCATTAATTCAGCAATAAATACTTTTTGTCCGGTCCCACTTAAATAATCGGCAGCAGCGAAGTCCATATCAAAAAAGTGATGGCCTAATGCATCCCAGAATGGCGAGTAACCCTTTTCATCCGAAAAACCTCGCATCTCTGCAATCAGCCGCTCTTCAAAATGTGTTCTAAACGCCGCAATAAACAGAAAACGGACTTTAGATAAAAATTTTCCATTCTGGTTTTTACGGTATTCAGGATCAAGAAATAAGGTGCAAAGCTCACTACACCCTGTATGGTCATTACTTAAAAACAGGGTATCTAAAGTTTTATAAACATTTAATGCTTTAGATGCATGGACCTGCTTCGCCACATGAAAATTATAAAAAGGTTCCTTTAGCCCTACTGCCACTTCAATAGCACTTACACCTACAATTTTCTGCAGGCTGGTGTCTTCGAGTACAAACAGATAACTTGCCTCACACTTTTCGGTCAGACCCGCTAAAGTACGCGAGGTACGTGTAATACGTTCAGCTAGAATGTCTCGATTTTGTGGTAAGGAAGTCAGACCAATCCCTGTTTCACCGGCTCTTTGCGCCAAACGATAAATATCATCTAAATCCCGATGCGCTGCATGTCTAACAATCATCATGGTTAGATGCTCACAAAAGATTTAAAGACGTGCAAGTGCACGGGCGAAACGGTTCAGACCTTCATCAATATCTTCTTGCGGAATAATTAAGGAAGGGGTAAAACGAACCACATCTGCTCCAGCAACCAAAGCCAGTAATCCTTCCTCACCGGCCAGTGTCACAATATTTTTGGCTTTACCTGCGTATTCATCTTTCAGCACGCAGCCAATTAATAAACCTTGACCACGGATTTCTTTGAACAGGCCATATTGCGCATTGATTTTATTTAAGGCATCAATGAAATATTGATGACGTTGTTTTACGCCGTCTAATACTTGTGATGTATTGATAAATTCAAATACCGCACCCGCCACTGCACAGGCCAATGGGTTGCCGCCATAGGTGGTACCGTGATCACCCACTGCATACATGTTGGCATAATGATCTGTGGTGATCATGGCACCAATCGGGAAACCACCGCCTAATGCTTTTGCTGTGGTGAGAATATCAGGCGTTACCCCTGTATTCATATAAGCATAAAGCGAACCGGTACGGCCAACGCCCGTTTGTACTTCATCAAAAATCAGTACAGCACCTTTTTCATCACATAGTGCACGTAAGCCTTTCAGGAATTCGATATCTGCTGGCAGAACACCGCCTTCGCCCTGAATCGGTTCTACAATAACAGCACATGTATTTTCAGTAATTACCGCTTTAGCTGCTTCAAGATCGTTGAATACAGTGTGCTCAATCCCACCTGGTAATGGTGCAAAATCTTGAGAATATTTTGGCTGTCCACCTGCTGTCACTGTAAATAAAGTACGGCCATGAAAAGCATTTTTAAATGCTACAATATGATTTTTTTCAGAATTACCGCTTAGCAGGCCTACCTTACGTGCCAGTTTTAATGCAGCTTCATTCGCTTCTGCCCCCGAGTTGCAGAAAAACACTTTGTCGGCAAAAGTACTTTCTACCAATTGCTTGGCGAGACGTAAAACAGGCTCGTTGGTATAACCATTGCCAATGTGCCAAAGTTTTTGTGCCTGCTCAGTCAGGGCATTTACTGCAACAGGATGTGCATGCCCCAAAGCATTCACTGCAATGCCACCGGCAAAATCAATATATTCTTTATCGTCTTGATCCCAAATACGAGAACCTTCCCCACGAACTAAAATAAAATTTGCTGGAGCAAAAACTGGAACCATCCAATCATTAAAGTTGCTACGTGTAATCGCTACGTCATTCATTTTATTTACCCACTTCCTGTTTTATATTTGGCTCTGACTTTATGAAACTGACTTATCCAGGGAAAATACCGCGTTCTTTACGTGCTTTTAAAATACGTTCACATGCGAGAATATAAGCTGCTGTACGCAAGCTACATGCTTTATTTTCTGCTGTATTCCAGACATCAGCGATGGCCTGAATCATTAATTTATCAAGACGCTCGTTAATCTCTTCCTCGCTCCAGAAGTAACTCGCCATATCCTGAACCCATTCGAAATAGCTTACCGTTACACCACCTGCATTACAGATGACATCTGGCACCACTACAATATTACGACTCACGAAAACATCATCTGCTTCGGGATAGGTCGGGCCATTAGCGCCTTCCAGAACAATTTTAGCTTTAAGCCGTTGTGCCCGTTCAACTGTAATCTGACCTTCTAGTGCCGCAGGAATAAGAATATCCATATCGACATCCCAGAAATCTTCATCTGCAATCACCTGAGCTTCAGCAAAGCCCATTACGCCTCCATGCTCTGTGACATGTTTTTGTAATGCTTTAACACTTAAACCTTCGGGATTAAAAATTGTGCCTGTATGGTCTTGAACACAAACAATTTTGGCTTGAGCATGACTAAACAGATAAGCTGCTTCATTTCCTACATTACCAAAGCCTTGCACAGCGACTTTGCTACCTGCAACAGGCAGCTGAATTTTCTTGGCTACTTCCAGCCCCGTTACAAATACGCCCCGACCGGTAGCCCGTACACGTCCGAGAGAACCGCCTAAATGTACAGGTTTGCCTGTTACGACACCTGTTACAGTGTGCCCTTTAATGCTTGAGTAGGTGTCCATCATCCAGCCCATGATGTTAGGATTCGTACCTACATCTGGAGCAGGAATATCAATTTGAGGACCAATAATTGAACTGATCTCACTGGTGAAGCGACGAGTTAAACGTTCCAGTTCACGTAGTGAAAGTTCTTTAGGATTGACTCGAATTCCCCCTTTAGCACCTCCAAATGGAAGATTCAATACCGCAGTTTTAATCGTCATCCAGGCAGATAAGGCCATAACTTCATTTAATTCAACATCCTGATGATAACGAATACCACCTTTACCTGGTCCACGTGACAGATTGTGCTGTACACGGTAACCTTCAAAATGACGAATTGTCCCATCATCCATAACAATTGGAACATCAACAATCAGAGTACGCTTTGGTCTTTTAAGAGTATTAATAAAATTACTTAAATCAGCATCTAAATAGGGCGCTACCCGGTCAATTTGAGTAAGGTAAGTTTGCCAAGCACCATTATTCTGATCCGTATACGATAAAGACATCATCTGTTCCTTAATTAATCCATTGTCCCTGTTGTCTCTAGATTCCCGGTACTTGAGAACTTATTTGTAATTCAGCACCCTTTTAAGAACGCTTAATACTTCAAGTGATCTAGCTAAAACTCTTCGGGACTTTATGTTTGCACTATTATTAATAAACAAATTGATTCAAAAAATTATTTATAAATATTAAAATGATTTAATTTTTATCAATTTGCTAATACCCAATATCAAAATGAACAATATTGACCATATTATTTTAGGTTTACTTAAAGATAATGCGAGAATGTCTATTACAGATTTAGCCCTAAAAGCGCGTGTTTCTAGAGCTACTGTTCAAAAGCGAATTGAATATATGGAGGCTTCAGGCACTATCACAGGCTACACGGTACGTTTTCGCCCAAATGCAGAGAAAAATGTGATCCGTGCATGGATGAATATTATGGTTGAAGGAACTAAGGCTCAGGCGGTCATTCGCGAATTACGTTTAGAGTCAGCAGTGCAACGTCTTCATACAACCAATGGAAAGTGGGATATATTGGTCGAATTACAGTCAGATACTCTTGAGAATTTTGATAAAGTACTGGAACGGATTCGTAATATTTCAGGTATCTATAATAGTGAAACGAGTATTTTACTCTCCACCTATAAAACCTAAATATGACTTTATTTAAAAAAGTTACGTTATTTTTACTCTTAAATCTATAAAGAAAGTTTAATAACTTTATTAGAGTGCTTAGTGTTGAAACTTTTATAAATTGCATCAGCTTTAAAAGTTAATGCTTTAGGTAAAATTTTTAAACCACATCTTTTATGCTCCAAATATGACGCAAAAAAGTATGCCTGCTTTAACTTTTTATAGAGACACGTAAAGAAACTATAGTTAAAAAAATAAGCCCTTGTAAATACAAGGGCTTATTTAGATATCTGGCGGAAGCGGTGAGATTCGAACTCACGGAGGGCGTGAACCCTCGTCGGTTTTCAAGACCGGTGCATTAAACCGCTCTGCCACGCTTCCATGCCGCTAAGAATACAAAGCCTCTTCATTTTATTCAAGAAAAATTTTAGTGCTTTATAGTCAAATGTCTATTGTTTCATCATTTAGTTAAAGCTTTGCAGCCAATTCAGCTCCTTCACGAATAGCACGCTTGGCATCAAGCTCTGCTGCCAGCTTTGCTCCTCCAATAATGTGATAGTTGGCCAGCACTTTCTTTCCACCCTGTGGCATCAAATCTTTAACGGATTCCTGTCCAGCGCATACTACAATCGTATCGACACGGAGCAGCTGGTCATGCCCATCGTGAGAAATCCATAAGCCTTCATCAGTAATTGCTTTATAATTTACACCGCACAACATACGTACCTGATGCTTTTTCAGTTGTGCACGATGCACCCAGCCTGTTGTCTTACCAAGCCCTGCACCTAAGGGCGTAGGTTTGCGCTGCAGTAAATAAATTTCCCGAACGGGTGTTTCCAATTCGGCCGAAACCATTCCACCTTCCGTATGGTAATGAGATTCTAAATCTACGCCCCACTCACGTTGCCATTCAGTTAAAGGTTGTGGCTGAGGCTGTGAGACAGGTTTGAGTAAAAATTCAGAAACATCAAAACCAATTCCTCCTGCTCCTATCACTGCAACCCTGTATCCCACTTTTGCGCCCTTAAGCACTTCTGCATAAGACAAAACCTGCGGCGCTTCACTGCCAGCAATTTTAAGCTGACGCGGTATAACACCTGTGGCAACCACAATTTCATCATATCCTTCACGCTCTAACTGCTCCCGATTAATGCGGGTATTTAAGCGAAGCTCTACGCCGGTTTTCTCAATTTGAACCTTAAAGTAGCGAATGGTTTCATGAAACTCTTCTTTGCCTGGCACAACTTTGGCTAAATTAAACTGTCCCCCGACTTCATCACTTGCTTCAAATAAAGTCACTTGGTGCCCTCGTCCCGCAGCAACTGTAGCCGCAGACATTCCGGCAACCCCAGCCCCCACTACAGCAATCCGCTTAGGTTTTTTTGTACGCACGTAGACCAGTTCTGTTTCATAAGCTGCCCGCGGATTGACCAGACAGGTTGCACGCTGCCATTTAAATGTATGGTCCAAGCAGGCCTGATTACAGGCGATACAAGTGTTAATTTCATTGACACGGTCTGTAGCAGTTTTATCTACCCAAAAAGGGTCAGCCAGAAATGGGCGTGCCATTTGTACCATATCGGCTTTTCCTTCAGCCAGAATGATTTCGGCAGTCTCCGGCATATTAATACGGTTTGAGGCAATGACCGGTATATTCACATACTGCTTCACTTCAGCGGTATAATCGACGAAAGCAGCACGCGGTACAGAGGTAACAATGGTCGGAATACGCGCTTCGTGCCAGCCAATCCCGGTATTTAGCAAAGTTACACCTGCTTTTTCTAACGCCTGGGCAATCTGGATGACTTCATCCATGGTATTACCGTTATCAACCAGATCCAGCATTGATAAACGAAAACAGATAATAAATTTCTCCCCCACTGCCTCACGGATAGCTTTTACAATTTCAAGTGAAAACCGCATCCGGTTTTCCAGTGTGCCGCCCCATCGGTCTTGACGCTGGTTGACATGCCGACTCATAAACTGGTTTAACAGATACCCTTCCGAGCCCATAATTTCAACCCCATCATAGCCCGCCTTTTTTGAAAGGCTGGCAGCATGTGCATAATCCTTAATAGTAGTCAGGATATTACGCTCACTCATTTCTCGTGGTTTAAACAGGGAAATAGGTGATTTAACCGGACTGGCAGAAACGACCAGTGGCTGATAACCGTAACGCCCAGAATGCAGAATCTGAAGCAAAATTTTAGCGCCATGTTTGTGTACAGCATGAGTGACCAACCGGTGATGGGGAATGTCGGCCAGACTGTTCATGGTGCCTCCCATTGGCGATAGCCAGCCCTCTCGATTAGGTGCTATACCTCCGGTAATAATGAGTCCAACTCCACCTTTGGCACGCTCGGCAAAATAGGCCGCAAGCTTCGGATAATGATAAAAACGGTCTTCCAGCCCGGTATGCATAGACCCCATTACTATCCGGTTTTTAATTGTAGTAAATCCCAAATCTAATGGCTTTAAAATATTTGCATAGCTGGTCATAGGATATCCTTGTAATTAGTGGGCTTTGCAATTTGTTGCATCTACTTTAACTGATTTTTTTATATTGTTTATGGCTGTTTATTTGAAGGATAAAGACTTGAACGTCAATTTTAAGCTTAGGCTATTTAAAAAATTTAAATATAAATATAGGGTGGCTTTAAGAGTATTGCGGGGAAGAATTTAACTGTGCTTTTAATAAATAGTTCTTAAAAGCACAGTTAAAAGAATTTGGTTTATGACCAATATTTTTTTCTGGAAGTATAACCAATGCCCACATTGAAACTGTTGGTTGGATCAAGCTTTTGATAGTGTTGTTTTAAAGCAGGCTTGGCTACATATAAATGTCCAACATTATGTTCGGCCGGATATTCGGCACCACGCTGATCTAGCAGTTTCCACATGGCATGCTCCATAGCCAATGGATCAACCCCTTTCTTGACGATGTAATCCTGATGAAAAACATGGCACAAGAAATGACCGTAGTAGAGTTTATGTATAATCTGCTCTTCCATTGACTCAGGCAAGGTTTCCAGCCACTCCCGGTCATTGCGTTTTAGGGCAATATCGAGCGCCACAATGTCTTCGACCTCCCGGCGATGTACATCACGATAACGTATAGCTGCTCCTGCAATGGCAAATCGGTGTAAAAAAGCTTTACGGCCTTCTTCTTCATTACACAGAAAATAGTTACCTGTAGAGTGTATTTTAAAATACTCCTGCAAGTAACTTTCTACCTGTGCTATATCCTGATCTTCGATACGAAGTAGTAAATGATGTTCATAGCGGTTACGGAACTCGGCCATACGCTGCGGTAAATGGGGTGGCAAAACGCCGGTTAACAGCTGTAAAACCTTGTCGGTTAATCCTCTGATTTTGACTTTTTCCAGCATGCCATCAATTTTGTCTTTCATGGCAAAAGCTTTAGGGACCCGCGCAGTTCCAAATTTTTCGATAAACAGAAAGGTATCCTTTCCATATTTCTCGCCAATGTCATACGCTACCCGATGAATATACTCACCTGCAATCGGCAGACGCGGCAATTGTGTCAGTAAATAGCGTCGAATTGCAGTCAGATCATCCTGACTATTGGTTCCAATATAAAACACCTGACTTGGTAATTTTTCAAAAGTATCCAGCCGCACTGCGAAAACACAGACCTTGCCGGCAGAACCTGAAGTTTCAAACAACCGGTTAGGGTCAGCATTAAAACGCGCCGGTGTATCAAGATCAACCTGACGCACGTCATGACCATAATGAGGATCAGAAGCGCGGTGCTGCGGACTGTAATCAATATCCTTTTCCTGATACTCACCATTTTGCAGACGTATCAGAATCTGTTCTGGCTGGGTACCTAAACTTACTCCCAAGTGATTAACCAGATGCAGTTGTCCCTGTTCATCAACCTGAGCATATAAGGCCAGTTCGGTGTACGCCGGCCCACGTCTTACCAGTGCACCGCCAGAGTTATTACACACTCCCCCTAATACAGAGGCACCTATACAGGAGGAACCAATCACTGAATGCGGTTCCCGGTTAAAGGGTAACAGGGCTTTTTCTAATGCATCTAAAGTTGCTCCCGGCAAGCATATAACTTGCTTTCCTGAATTGATAACCTGTATACCGGCTAACCGACGGGTACTGATCAGTACTACTGGACGGTCATAATCATGACCATAAGGTGTAGAGCCTCCAGTCAGGCCAGTATTGGCGGCCTGCATAATTACAATACAATCCGCAGCCACTGCAATCTGTAAAATACGCCATTGTTCAATCAGGCTACCGGGAGCTACTACGGCTAGAACCTGTCCTTCACCAAAACGTCGACCCTGCCGGTAAAGACGGGTTTCCTGCTCATCGGTAAGTACAAATTTTTCTCCGACCACTTGCTGAAACTGCTGTATGACTTTAGAGGCGGTGATAGACACAGTTTTACTCCATGATGCGCTTGACCAGACATTCAGAAGAAATATCCTGAATAGTTTTAGCGCCAGTTAGTGTCATGGCAACTCGCATTTCCTTGTTAATCAGCTCAAGCAGGTGATTTACACCTTCACCGCCGGCAGCACCTAATGCATAGACAAAAGCACGACCCAACAGACATAAATCAGCCCCAAGCGCAATCATACGTACTACATCAAGTCCGTTACGGACTCCCGAATCGACCATAATTTTCAGATCGCCTTTAACAGCATCTGCAATAGCCGGTAATGCACGGGTAGTAGACAATACGCCATCTAGCTGACGTCCACCATGATTAGATACCACAATTCCATCAGCGCCAAAACGCACCGCATCTTTGGCATCTTCAGGGTCCAGAATACCTTTAATGACCATTGGACCATCCCAGTATTCACGGATCCATTCCAGATCTTTCCAGGAAATGGACGGGTCAAAGTTTGCCCCTAACCAGCCAATATAATCTTCTAGGCCGGTTGGTTTACCCAAGTATTTAGAAATATTGCCCAGATCATGTGGACGTCCCATCAGTCCAACATTCCATGCCCAGTGTGGATGCATAAAGGACTGCATATAGCGGCGCATGGCAGCATTAGGTCCGCTCATGCCTGAATGAACATCACGGTAACGTGCACCTGGTACCGGCATATCTACGGTGAAGACCAGAGTCGAACAGCCTGCAGCCTTGGCACGCTCCAATGCATTTTTCATAAAGCCCCGGTCACGCAATACATAAAGCTGAAACCACATCGGGCGCTGGATGGCTGGTGCAACTTCTTCAATTGGGCAGACTGATACCGTTGACAGAGTAAAAGGTATGCCATTTTTCTCTGCAGCAACCGCGGCCTGAACCTCCCCACGGCGAGCGTACATTCCGGTCAGGCCAACTGGTGCCAGAGCAACTGGCATCGACAGGGTTTCATTAAACAGCTTGGTTTCCAGACTCAGTTCGGACATATCATTTAAGACACGCTGCCGCAAAGCGATTTTGGAAAGGTCTTCTACATTTCGTTGCAGGGTATATTCCGCATATGCCCCGCCATCAATATAATGAAACAGAAATGGAGGTAAACGGCGTCGCGCTGCTTCACGATAATCATTAGAAGATGAAATAATCATTTTAAATCCTGTTTAAGCGACTGGCACGCTGATGACGGGCTTCTTCCTCATCAATCGAGCGTACCTGTTGTATAACAAATTCGATATGGCCACAAACTGCCATGCGGGCTGCCTGCGGATCTTTACGGTCAATTGCATCCATGACCTTGAAATGCTGTAAATGCAACTGGTCAAAGCGGTCTGACTCTGAATAGACTTTACGGCGACCCAGCACCACGTTGTATTGCAACAGATCAAACAGGCCACGCATGGTCTGTATCAGGACCAGGTTATGAGATGCTTCAGCAATTGCCAGATGAAACTTGGCGTCTGCTACCGAAGCCTGATCCGGATCACCAATTGACTGGAAATGGCTGATCTGGTCATAAAAGTGATGAATCTTGACACGGTCCTCAGCAGTAGAGCGTAAAGCTGCATACCAGGCTGTTCCCCCTTCCAGTACCAACCGTGCTTCCTGCACATCGAAGCGGTAAAGTGGATCCTGGTCAATCAGGCCGCTTAGAGGCTGAACAATTTTATGCTGTGACCAGGTAACAGGCAGTTGGCAAATATAAGTACCATCTCCTAACCGGCTCTGCACTATACCTTGAGTATTTAACTGCTGTAGGGCCTCCCGTAATGAGGAGCGCGATACACCAAGCTGTTCACATAGCTTACGCTCAGAAGCGAGGCGATCTCCGACTTTCATTCCTTGCTGTTCAATCAGCTGATACAAACTTTGTATAACTTTATCGGAGACCTTCACCCTGCACTTCCTCTTTCTATCCTATGGAATCATCCATGGGAACACATATGCCTGTAGAGTGATAATGATACCAATCATTACGGTAAAGGTTATACTGTGTTTAACCGTAAAGCGGAACAGATCGGACTCTTTACCTACCAGTCCTGCTGCTGCACAGGCAATGGCAATCGACTGCGGAGAAATCATCTTGCCGGTGACTCCACCGCTGGTATTGGCAGCTACCAGTAAAACTTCTGGCACACCAATCTGCTGGGCAGTAGTTGCCTGTAATGCTGCAAACAGTGCATTGGCAGAAGTATCTGAACCTGTGAGGAACACGCCCAACCAGCCCAAGAATGGCGAGAAGAAGGTAAAAGCATTACCAGTATGCGCCAAGGCTAATGCCAATGTTGCTGACATTCCTGAGTAATTCGCAATGAATGCAAAGGCCAGAACCATGCCTATCGAGTAAATCGGGGTCTTTAGTTCATTTACTGTCTCGCCAAAAGTCACCAGTGCTTCACGTGGCTTCATTTTCAGATAAACAATCGTAATAAGCGCCGCAATAATAATTGCTGTACCGGTTGCTGAGAGCCAGTCAAATTTGAAGATAGCATCATAGTCCTTAACTTCGGGCACCACTGGAGGCACTTTCTGAACCAGCTGATGCAAATAAGGAACCTTGATCGAAATCACCCAATCCTGCATTGGACCATCTTTAGCAAATAGATCTTTAAAAGGCTTGATACTCCATAGAGTTACCATCGCTGTCAAAATCACAAATGGTGACCAGGCTTTGGCAATCTGGCCTATACTGAATTTCTGCTTCTGTGAAGCCAGCAGCTCGGCATCGACCTGACTGTCATTTTCATCTTTAAAACGAAAGATATGCTTAGGCTTCCAGTATTTTAATAAGATTGTCAGGCTCACCAGTGACGCAATGGCCGCAGTAATATCTGGTAATTCAGGCCCTACAAAGTTTGAGGTCAAATACTGTGCCAGTGAAAATGCACCGCCTGCTACAATTACAGCCGGCCAGGTCTCTTTAATTCCGCGCCAGCCATCCATAATGGCCATAATCCAGAACAGTACGATTGGCACCATAAACGGTAACTGGCGGCCTACCATCTGGCTGATTTCCATGGTATCTACACCAGACACCTGCCCCGCTACGATAATTGGAATACCCATTGCGCCAAAGGCAACGGGTGCGGTATTCACAATCAGGCACAGACCGGCAGCATACAATGGCTTAAAGCCCAAACCGACCAGTAATGCCGCAGTAATCGCAACCGGTGCACCAAAACCTGCTGCTCCCTCAAGAAAGGTACCAAAAGCAAATCCGACCAACAGCATTTGCAAACGCTGGTCTTCAGTAATAGATAAAATTGAAGAACGGATTACATCGAACTGGCCTGTTTTAACAGAAACTTTATACAGGAATACTGCACCAATGATGATCCAGGATATTGGCCATAAACCATAGAAGAAACCATAAATCACCGAGGCAAATGCCATATCGGTCGGCATGCCATAAGCAAAAAGTGAAACCAGCAAAGCCAATACCACCGTAATTGTTCCCGCTACACTTCCTTTTAAACGGAAAACTGCCAATGCCAGAAAAAAGAAAATTATTGGAATCAGGGCGACCAAGCTGGAAATCCATAAATTCCCCATCGGATCATAAATCTGTTGCCATTGTGAAAGCACATTCTTCTCCTTGATATGCTCACGAGATATTAACTAGTCTAACCCTACAATAATTGGTCAGACCAATATTTACTTTAAAGAACAATAAATCTTTTAATTACTTTAATTATCCTAAATTTTGCTTATTTAAAGATCAATATAAAATTTTATCTATAAAATTGGTCATACCAATTTAAATTAGAAAATGTTTAATTTTTGGCAAAGTCAATTCAGAATAAAAACCCTCTATTCTTTGTTAATATATTGTTTAATAAATAGAATAGTTAAATTTAAAGTATTAAAAACTGTACTTTTAATGCTCTTATAAAACTTTAGTCTTATAGATTTTTTAAAACTTAAAATATGATGAAATAGAGTCAAGAAAAGCCCGTATTATTTTCTGCTATAAATAAAATCTCCTTATTAATTTCTATGAACTGGGCTAACTCATAAAAGCGTAATTATAAATTTGGTGCCCCTATAATTTTTAAAGTTTGTCTTTTTTTTAAGAAAACATGTTCGTTTAAAAGTGTTACAATAAAATGTTTATAGATTTTTCAATGGCAGCCAATTCGTGGTGCCTGTTTTATAGTTAGGACTAGCAATGACTGATAATGCAACCATTTTGCAGCATGTACCAGTAGGCAAAAAAGTCGGAATTGCCTTCTCTGGTGGCCTGGATACTTCTGCTGCTTTATTGTGGATGAAACAAAAAGGTGCAGAGCCTTATGCGTATACTGCAAATCTTGGTCAGCCTGATGAAGATGACTATGATGCCATTCCAAAGAAAGCTGAAAATTATGGTGCGGTAAAAGCTCGTTTGATCGACTGCCGCCTGCAACTTGCGCTTGAAGGTATTGCTGCAATTCAATGTGGCGCATTCCATATCAGTACAGGCGGTATGCCTTATTTTAATACCACTCCATTAGGTCGTGCAGTCACCGGTACTATGCTGGTAACGGCCATGAAAGAAGATGATGTCAACATCTGGGGTGATGGCTCAACTTATAAAGGCAACGATATTGAGCGTTTTTATCGCTACGGTCTGCTTACCAATCCTAACCTGAAAATTTATAAACCTTGGCTAGACCAGACCTTTATTGATGAACTTGGTGGCCGTGCTGAAATGTCACAGTTCCTCATCGATAACGGCTTTGACTACAAAATGTCAAAAGAAAAGGCCTACTCGACCGACTCAAATATGCTGGGTGCAACTCATGAAGCCAAAGATCTTGAATACTTGAATGCCGGCATCAAGATTGTCGAGCCAATTATGGGGGTAGCGTTCTGGAAAGATGAAGTCGAAGTTAAAGCTGAAGAAGTTTCCGTGACTTTTGAAGAAGGTATGCCAGTTGCATTAAATGGCCAGCGTTTTGATAACCCGGTGGAACTTATTCTTGAAGCGAACCGTATTGGTGGACGTCATGGTCTGGGAATGTCCGACCAGATTGAAAACCGTATTATCGAAGCCAAGTCTCGTGGTATTTATGAAGCACCTGGCATGGCGTTGCTGCATATCACTTATGAACGTCTGGTAACGGGTATTCATAATGAAGATACCATTGAACAATATCGCATCAATGGCCTGCGTTTAGGTCGTCTTCTTTATCAAGGCCGCTGGTTTGACTCTCAGGCACTGATGTTGCGTGAAACTGCCCAACGTTGGGTTGCTAAAGCAATTACGGGTACAGTCACGTTAGAGCTGCGTCGTGGTAATGACTACACCATCATGAACACTGAATCTCCGAACCTGACCTATGAAGCTGAACGCTTGACTATGGAAAAAGGTGATTCAATGTTCACACCAATGGACCGTATTGGACAGCTGACTATGCGTAATCTGGATATTACAGATACACGCGCCAAACTGGGCCTTTATACTGACTCTGGCCTGCTATCATTGGGTCAGGGTTCAGCTTTACCCCAGCTTGAAAATAACAAGAAGTAATTTTTAATCTGTTTAAAAGCCGCCTGATTCTGGCGGCTTTTATTTTTACAAGAATTAATGGTTATGCAACTTTTGTTGAACCGACTGACTGATAGAAAATCTGATTGCGGCCCAACTGTTTGGCGCGATAGAGTGCCTGATCAGCAGACTCAAGCAAAGCCTCCTGTGTTACAGCCGCTTCTCCCCTATAAATTGTAATACCCAGGCTTATAGTGATATAGCTGGCAATACATGAACGTTCATGAGGAATAGCAAGCCGCTCAATTTCCCTATAAATATTGGACGCAACCGCATAAGCACCATGCGCCTCGGTTTCAGGAAGAAGCACTACAAACTCCTCTCCACCATAACGCGCCACAAAATCTCTGTGCCGAATCGAATTTTTAATTGCTCTGGCAATACTATAAATCACTTTATCGCCCATCTGGTGACCATAAAAATCATTATAATTTTTAAAAAAATCCACATCGATAAACAGTAGAGATAAGGGCGTTCCTTCTTTACGTGACTGCCTATAAAAACTGTCCAGAGTCTCATCAAAATTACGACGGTTAGAGATCTGGGTTAACTCGTCATGCTGGCTTAAATGCAAAAGTTCAGAAGCATGAATATACTGAATTTTTTCATTAAGCTGTGCAAGCTTGGTATTTAAAAACAGTATACGTTCCCGCTTGATCAGCATGGTACTTAAAGTAAAACCAAACAGACAGCTTCCCAACAGTACCCGGCTCAAAATGATCACTTCAAAAGAAATATGAAATACGAACAGTAAGTAAATAGATATAACCGCGGCCAGGGTCCCGACCAAAAGCATGTGGAGTGGCCGTACCCCACTGATCATAAACCCCAGCATATATATAAAACATAACACAATCGCTGACTGATACTTGAGTGCAGGGGTAGCAAAACTCATACTCAGCAGACAGCTTGAAATAATAGTCCAGAGCATTAAACCTAATGCAGCCTGATAAAAGTAAGGCTGAAGCAGTTTACTTCTAGCAAAGCCATAAAGGGTTAACAGACTTACTGCGCCATTAAGCATGGCAACAATACACAGCAGGAAATCTGCAGAGAAAAAACGCTGACCAGAAAGCCAGTAATCACCTGGCAACACTAAAGCCGTAAATAAAAGGTAAGCCCACACACCTGCAGCAAAAGATTGTGAGATATTGATCCGGGCCCGTTCAGTATTCTGCTGCCAGAACTCTTGTTCAAGTGCCTGCGGCAACGAACTACTGGTACAATGAGAATGCAGGGCGACCAGAGTTTCAATTTTTTCTTTTTGTTGCTGCAACGTTGTAAGGTAATATTTATATTCCATAACATCGTGCATAGTTTTTATAGTTCTATAAAAATAGCATACCCTTAGGGCAAATTACGAACTTTATTGTGCCTTTTATCCATAATTGCCGTTATCATTTTTAGAGTTTATCGATTATCATCTATTTTATTTTTCTTGCCTGAACACATTGAATACGATCACTCTTCTCCAACCAGATGACTGGCATGTCCATTTACGTGACGGCCTAGCCCTTAAACGTACCGTGCCTGATCTGGCCAGACAGTTTTCCCGCGCCATTTGCATGCCCAATCTGGTTCCACCAGTAAAAACAGTTGATGAGGCTCTAGCCTATCGTGAACGGATTATGGCTCATGCACCTGAAGGGGTAAATTTTGATCCGCGTATGGTTCTTTATTTTACTGACTACACTTCACCTGAAGAAGTTAAAAAAATTAAAGATTCAGAATATATTAATGCCATCAAGCTTTATCCGGCTGGTGCAACTACTAATTCAGACAATGGTGTCAGCGATATCCGTAAAGTATATGCAGTCATAGAGCAGCTTGAAAAATATCAGGTGCCTTTACTGTTACATGGTGAAGTTACTCACAATCATGTAGACATTTTTGACCGCGAAAAGCGTTTTCTGGATGAAGTGCTTTCTCCTCTCTTGAAGCAGTTTCCAGCACTTAAAGTTGTGCTTGAGCATATTACTACCAGTGAAGCAGCACATTTTGTGCTGGAACAGGACCGTAATGTTGCAGCTACCATTACTCCACAACACCTATTATTTAACCGTAATGATATGCTGGTAGGTGGAATCAAGCCGCATTTTTACTGTTTACCAATTCTCAAACGTCAGACCCACCAGCAGACCCTGCTGGAAGTGGCAACTAGTGGTAACCCGAAATTCTTTCTTGGTACAGACAGTGCGCCCCATTCTAAAAATGCTAAAGAAAATGCATGTGGCTGTGCAGGCTGCTATAGTGCACCTACTGCTATTGAGCTTTATGCACAGGCATTTGATCAGGTAGGACGTATTGAACGGCTTGAAGGTTTTGCCAGCATGTTTGGTGCAGACTTCTATGGCTTACCGCGTAATACTCAAACAATTAGCTTGGTTAAAGAACCGCAGGTGATTCCAGCGAGCCTAGAATATCTGGAAAATGAACAGATTATTCCACTTTATGCCGGTCAAACCATTCAATGGAGAAAAGTGTGACACAAGATTCACGACCTGTGATTGGTCAGCGTTTTCGTGGCTTTCTGCCAGTTGTGGTAGATGTGGAAACTGCGGGCTTTAATGCACAGACTGATGCGTTACTTGAAATTGCCTGTATTCCGATTATCTATGATGAGGAAGGAAAATTTATTCCGGGTCCTGCCTATCATGCACATATTAATCCGTTTGAAGGCGCTAATCTGGATCGCCGCTCGCTAGACTTCATTGGGGTTGACCCTTTTAATCCGATGCGTATGGCGATGGCAGAAGATGAAAAGACTGCATTGAAACGTATCTTCAAGTCTATTCATGATATCCGCCGTGAACAGCTGTGTACTCATGCCATACTGGTTGGCCACAATGCCCATTTTGACCTGGGTTTTTTACAGGCAGCTATTAACCGAAGTGGAACTAAAAACCAGAATCCATTTCATAGCTTTTCAGTGTTTGATACGGTCACGCTCAGTGCCTTAATGTTTGGCCAAACCGTGCTGGCTAAATCCTGTCTACAGGCGGGAATTGAGTTTGACGGGAAAGAAGCACATTCAGCATTATATGACACGCAGAAAACTGCCGAGCTGTTTTGCTATATTTTAAACAAACTCGCACCTCAACTGCTTGACACTCTGGTAGCGGATCAATAAGATACCGCTACCTTCTGAACGTCCCTATCGTCTAGAGGCCTAGGACATCGCCCTTTCACGGCGGTAACCGGGGTTCGAATCCCCGTAGGGACGCCATCTTTTATTTTATTCTGATCGCCTAATTAAACTCTCTGGCCTAGGCATAAGTATATCTGCCTATAACCCGAACATAGAAGTTAGTTGATTGATGTAAGACTTTCATTTGGTTAAAAATAATACCAGCTGCCATTTGACACATCCTTAAAATCTCCCTATTATAAGCCCACCTCTGAAACGTCCCTATCGTCTAGAGGCCTAGGACATCGCCCTTTCACGGCGGTAACCGGGGTTCGAATCCCCGTAGGGACGCCAATTCTTCTGCTGTTATTTCTCCTGCTTTTTATTTCGATTGCACATTTACATTTTTTCTCTAAAATAGCCGGCTTCATTACTCTTTTCCGTTTAACTCTATGCCGTCATCTCCTTCTCCGAATGATGCGTTGCATCAGGGCAATTCTGCGCCATTAAAACGCGCTATGAGTACCCGACATCTGGTTATGCTTTCTCTGGGAGGCGCAATTGGTACTGGCCTGTTTTTAGGCTCGGGGGAAGTCATTGCACAAACGGGGCCGGTCGGCGCCATCCTTGCTTATGTGCTGGGTGGCCTTATTGCCTATATGGTGATGCTTTGTCTTGGGGAGCTTGCTGTACAAATGCCTGTATCGGGCTCATTTGGTGAATATGCAAGAATGTATATTGGTCCGGGTACAGGTTATATGATTACCTGGCTATACTGGTTAACTTGGACGGCTACTTTAGGCACTGAATTTACTGCGGCTGCACTGCTTATGCAGGAATGGTTTCCTTCCATTTCTATGTGGACATGGACATTGCTGTTTGCTGCTCTGGTTTTTGTACTCAATGTGAGCTCGACACGCTTATTTGCCGAATCTGAATTTTGGTTATCCTTGGTTAAGGTACTCACTATTTTATGTTTTATCGGATTAGGTTTGGCCGCTATTTTTGGTGTGATTTCCTATCATGGTCATGAATCTGCTCCGTTATTTAGCAAGCTGACAGAACATGGCTGGTTTCCAACCGGGATTTATCCCATTTTTGCCACCATGCTCATCGTTAATTTTGCTTTTTCTGGTACAGAATTAATTGGTGTAGCCGCCGGTGAAGCTGAAGAGCCAGCCAAGAATGTTCCCAAAGCCATTAATGCAGCTATCTGGCGTTTATTAATTTTCTTTGTTGGCACCATTGTGGTGATTTGTGCATTACTTCCATTTGAAATGGCGGGTATCAATTCAAACAGTGTTAGTAATAGCCCCTTTGTAACGGTCTTTAATTATATTGGAATACCTTATGCAGAAGATATTATCCGTTTTGTCATCATTACAGCATTATTATCTGCAGCAAACTCAGGGTTATTTGCTGCCTCTCGAATGATGTGGTCATTGTCCAGCAAAAATCAGTTGCCTAAAATCTTTGCCAAATTGACACGCTCTGGCACACCCATTGTTGCCATAATTGTAACTATGTTCGGGGCAATACCTGGTTTGTTATCTGAACAGTTTGCTCCTGAAACGATTTTCAAGAATCTGCTCGGTGTTGCTGCCTTTACCATGGTAGTAGTCTGGATTTCAATATGTGTATGCCAATTCAACTTTCGCAGACAGTGGATTAAATCAGGTAAAACGGTCAAGGATCTTAAATTCGCTGCACCACTATTTCCACTCACACCAATTTTAGGAGGGCTCTTCTGCGTCATTACATGTATCAGTATGGTTGCTGATCCTTCAATGCAAGTCGGTTTTATCTGTTGTATTCTATTTATGATTGCATGTTACTTGAGCTATAGCATTTTCTATAAAAATAGACCCTGCTCATAACAATAATGTAATATTTTACTCTACACAAAAGCTCTCTTTACTTGCTACACAGTATTTGGGTAAGTAAAGAAGAGTATATTAAATAGGTAGGTTTAATCTCATATCTAAATAATTATAAAAATAAAAACATCTTATTCTATATCTGATTTTTAATGATTATATAATTAATTGAATATTAATTAGAAATAGTATTTTATTAAATTTTTATTTAAATTGTAGGTATTATTTTTTTTGCTCTTTATTAATTAATTTTTATTTAATCTATTATTATTTTCTAAAATTTTTATATAAAATTTATGTTTTTCAAGTAATTTATGCTATAAATTTTACGCTCTGCCTAATTAATCTTATAACTTATTTTAGTATCTATGTGATGTATTATGCTTTTTAACTCCAATTTAATCTTTAAAAAGGTTATAGCTTTTTCAATTGTTGGTATATGTTCAAATCAGATTTTTGCTGCTTCTGAAACAGCTGAAAATACCCAAGACTTTGAACTCAGTGGTAATATTACTCTTACCAGCGATTACCGTTTCCGCGGGATTACCCAGACCCAAACTGATCCAGCTATTCAGGGAACCGCAACTCTGACACATAAAAGTGGATTATATTTTAGTGCTTTTGCCTCGAATGTAGATTATGGTACTGCAGACCCTCATATGGAACTTGATCCATCAATTGGCTATAGCACGCCTCTCAAATTATCAAGTTCAGTACCTGTAACTTTAGATATAGGTGCAAGTTACTATAACTATATTAGTGGTAATGAGGGTGATTATGCAGAGTTATATGCCAGACTTATTCTTGAACGTATATTAATAAATGATGACAGTCTATTAACAAGTCTGAGCTATACCAATGACTATGCAGGTCAAGACAAGAATAGCTGGAATGCTACGCTGGGGTATGCTGTACCGCTTGCCCAGACTAATTTCGGTGCGGTGGCCAGTATTGGCTATACTACTGTAGATGACTATGATTTTAATCAGCAAGGTGAAAATAGTTATTTCGACTATAAAGCTGGTCTGACTTATAATTTCGCTTCTTTCCCTGATGCAAGCGCAGAACTTGCTGTAGTGGGTACTAATCTGGATAAAGATGCGTTAGATCATGCTGGCAAGCGCGGTGTAGATACTGGCGCAGTATTTACCCTTACCAAAGCTTTTTAAGATGCGATAAGCTCAAAAGTATGACTGCGTACTTTTGAGCTTTATTTTTAGTAATCTGGCTATAAATATATTAATAAAAACAGTTTATATCAGTTAGATTATTCTCCAGGATATTCACTTTGATAAATATGAAATAGTTTTATGTCATTGTTTTTATTTTTTTAAAAAGTTTATATAGAAATTAGAATTTACGCAAAATTTACGCCCTTTAGTGCTTTATCAATAGAAAATTTACGGTGCCCTTTTTCATACTTGATAGTGGAATTTTCCAATGATCAAGGTTCGAAAAATGTTTACCCAATTTGCAGATGATGCGTACATGAGAATAAGTCATCATGGGGACGCGTTATTAAATAAGAAAAAATACCAGATGCTCCTTCTGTCTTCTAATTTATTGAAATAGGGGAAAGAGGCATGTTGGAATTCTTTTTATTGATCGCGCTGGTAGTAATTTTTGCTTTTCCTTTGGGGAAATATCTATCAGACGTGATGCAATATCACAAAATGAGAAGTGACATCCTGTTTAGCTGGATAGAAAAACCTGTTTACGCCGTACTGGGCACTCAGCCTCAACAGGAAATGAGTGCCAGAACCTATATATTGAGCTTTGTCTTAAGTTGTTTTGTAGTAGGCATGCTGGTCTGGATACTCTTTATGGTACAGGCATGGCTACCACTTAATCCAAACCATGCACCTAATATGTCATGGGACCTGGCTTTACACACCATGATTTCTTTCCTGACTAATACTAACCAGCAGCATTATTCTGGTCAGGCACAGCTATCTTATTTGTCACAAATGGTCGGTATTGTGGGCTTGCAGATAATTACGCCTATGATGGGGCTGGCTATGGTAGTTGCTACCTTGCGTGCGTTGTTTAATCTGAAACAGCCAGGACCTATCGAATGTGATAACAGTTCAGCGCTGGCCAGACTAAATGTAGGAAATTACTGGGCAGATGTAATTCGGCCAACATTCCGTTTTTTAATTCCACTTTGTCTACTCTGGTCGCTGCTACTGAACAGTCAGGGTGTACCTTCGACTTTTGAGGGCGGGCCAGAGGTTCAGGTAGTTCAACCTAATGCTGAACTTTCCACTCAGAAAATTCCATTAGGGCCTGTGGCACCGATGGTGGCAATTAAACAGCTTGGTAGTAATGGCGGCGGCTGGTATGGGCCAAACAGTAGTGTGCCCTTAGAAAATCCGACACCACTTTCCAATTTTCTGGAAATGTTGGCAATCTTGCTTATCACAGTTTCTATTATTGTCATGCTGGGTTTTTTGACCAGACGTCCAAAATTTGCAGGCTTTGTATTTGGTTCAATGCTGCTGATGTCAGTCATCTCGGCGACTGGCGCAATCTGGTCAGAAAGCTTATCTGATACAGCCACAAATATCTCATCAATGGAAGGTAAAGAAGTCCGCTTTGCTGAGAGTTCTTCAGCACTCTGGGCTGCTGTGACAACGCAGGTGAATAATGGTTCTGTCAATATGATGCATGATTCATCCGCACCATTGACTGGACTGGTTGCATTGTCAAACATGTTGATC
>NZ_DJJJ01000030.1:0-108137 GCF_002434085.1 Acinetobacter sp. UBA6571
CCTCATGTTTGAATTCGCCGTATTTTAATCATTGTATTTTCTGAATTAACTCTATAATTTTATATAGGTAAAATAGGGCTGTATATTAATTGAGCTTTATAAATATTAGTATTATAAAATTTTCTTTAGTATTTCATCTGGTGTTTAAATTTTTAATATTAATAAGTGTCGTTTAAATAATGCATAAGCCAACGCCTGAGATAGTAAAATAGAATGAACTTCTCACAATACTATAATTTAAAAAATAAGTACTTATATAACAGGCTTCGTTGTAAAAGCCTGTTATACAGTGTGTAAAAAATCAGGAATGTTCAATAACTTCTGCATTAGACAAGACTTTCCAGTCTTGCCCAGAAGGGGCTTGATAAACCTGTAGTCCAAATTCTCCAATAATGGCAATCAGGTGGTCAAAAATATCTGACTGAATGGCTTCATAATCTACCCATGAAGTTGTATTACTAAATGCATAAATCTCAAGGGGAAGTCCTTCACTGGTAGGTTGTAATTGACGCACCATAATTGTCTGATGCTGAGCAATACCTGGATGCTGTTTTAAATAAAACTCTATATAAGCACGAAATGTACCTAAGTTTGTCAAGCGACGCTGATTATAAATAGCCTGATTGCCAAGCTGCTGGTTAAATTTTTGAATTTCACTTTCTTTAATATTCAAATACTGGTCAAGAAGCAAAAAGTCCTTTAGCTTTTGCTGCTCTTCATTCGTCATAAAATGCACTGTGCTTTGGTCAATGTAAATAGCACGTTTGATACGTCTTACACCGGCATTGCTCATACCACGCCAGTTTTTAAAAGTATCAGTAATCAGTTTATTGGTGGGAATAGTCGTAAAGGTCTTGTCAAAATTTTGTACTGTGACCGTATGTAATGACATATCAATGACATCGCCATCCGCATTTAATGATGGCATCTCAATCCAGTCTCCGATACGTACCATATCATAAGAAGAAATTTGTACACTGGCCACCAGCGAAAGAATAGTATTTTGAAAAACCAGCATCAGCACAGTCGCCATAGCACCAAAGCCTGCTAGCAGGGTAAACACATCTTTCTTCAGGAAAGTACCTAAAATCATTAAAGCACAGACGATATACAGCATTAATTTAACCAGCTGCAAGTATCCTTTAATAGGCTTATTTTTTGATTTTGGATTGCGCTGATAAATCAGGTTAAAAATATTAAGAAGTTCGCTCAAAGCCAGCGCTAATGTAAGGAAAATAAAAGCCTGTGCTCCCATTTGTACAAAAGTTACAAGCTTGAGTGAAAGATGTGGAACCGTAGTGATGCCATTCATAATGACGATAGCCGGAACAATATTAGCTATGCGACGAATTACACTATGTTCAGCGAAAATACTGCTATTGGCAAACTTCATCTTGCTGATGAGTTTACGTAGGCCTCTTACTACGACCTGTTTGGCAATAAAGTTAGCCAGAGCGGCTAGCAGAATAAGAATGCCTAATGATGTCAACATCTCTAACCAAGGAAACTGATCTGACCAGTCCTGAATATTTTGTATAAAAGCCAGCTGTTCCAAGCCATTTACCCCTACAATTATGATTAATTGCATGATTGTAAAAGTTTATTGCTTGAAACAGGCTATAAACAACTTTTTATATACGTTTTATTAGCAAATTGAAACTTTATAGTATTACCTCAAGAAGAGGTGTTTTACCACATTAAATCATCAGGAATAACATATGCTGCATATGGATCTTCTTCATCAGTTGATTGATCATTGGCCTGCGTACTATTATGTAAAATAAACCCTTCCATGCGCGCATCAATTTTTTCTGCCAAGGCTTTTGGTAAATAGGCATAGCTGCCATTATCTCGTGCAATCATTAAACTGCCTGAAACCAGTGCATTATAAACCTGTTGTGAGATATAGACTTTTTTGATTTTGCCTTCATCGATAAACTGATAAGTTATATCGCCGTCAGTTTCCTTGATCTTATGATGAGAGATCATTTGGACAATATTGGCTTTTAAAGTTTTTTCTTCAAGCTGACGCTGTTTTTCCTGATTTAGAGCCTGATCTTTAGCTAACTTTTCCTGTTTTTCTTGCTCAATTTTTGCCTTGAGTGCAGCCTCGTCACTTTGACCGGTACGCTGTTCATGCTGTGCCTGTTTGCTCAGCTTTTTTGCTTTTTTATTATCTACCAAGCCGGCTTTTAAAAGTTGGGCCTGTAGTGCATTTTTAACCATGTTTGATTACTCCCAGCTTGAATGCTGTGTAGACTTATGACGAAAGTATATAGACCAGTAGATGATGCTGAGCAATAAACTCAAAACTGCCGGTACGAGAAATGACTGTAATTTTAGATAAGGATAAATCAGACTGGCAACAATACCACCGATTAAAAAGCCGAAGAGAATAAGTAAATGAAGAATAATACGACGCTTTCCAACGCTCAGGCCACGTAGGCAATAACCTAGCGCCAGCCCAAGATCAGTTAATACCCCTGATAAGTGGGTAGTGCGAATGATTGTACCTTTATAATGGCTAACCATTGCATTTTGCACGCCCATTGCAACACAGGCCCACAATAAAGCATATCGTGGGAAATAGGGTAACAATATCCAGCACAGGAAAATGAATAGCGCAACCAGACTAAGTGGCAAACCATAACGGCGTCCAAGCTGAAAGTGACTATTTCCAAGAATCAGGCCACTATAAAATGAACCGGTAACATAGCAAAGGACCACCAATATCAGGTACAGAACACTAGAGGGTTCCCAATTAATCAGGCTCATGGCCAGCATACTAATATTACCGGTCATATGTGAGACAGACTGATGCAAGACAGTCACCAGTCCAAGTACATTAATCATGCCCGCATTGATTGCCAGTAAAAAAGCACCTATTTGAATCCATGCAGGCAGTTTTTGAAAAGGCATCGCTACACTCGCGAATTATTGTCCTTTCAATAGATTAACGCATTCCACGGTCAGCAGCAGCAGTAAATAGTACATCAGTTGATGAATTTAATGCAGTTTCAGTCGAGTCCTGAAGCACACTGATCACCATTCCGATTGCAACCACCTGCATAGCAATTTCAGATGAAATACCGAACAGGCCGCAGGCCACAGGAATCAGTAGCAATGAACCGCCAGCAACCCCAGAAGCTCCACAGGCCGATACTGTAGCAACCACGGAAAGGATTAACATGGTTGAAATGCTGACCGGTATGCCTAAAGTATGTACAGTCGCGAGTGTTAGCACAGTAATAGTGACCGCCGCACCTGCCATATTGATAGTAGCACCCAAGGGAATAGATACACTGGCAGTTGCTTCATTTACACCCAAACGTCGTGCCAGGTCGAGGTTAACCGGAATATTAGCAGCGGAACTACGGGTAAAGAAAGCAGTAATGGCACTTTCGCGTAAGCATGTTAAGACTAGCGGATAAGGGTTACTGCGGGTAACAACTGCAACCAGCAAAGGATTAATGATAAGGGCAACAAAAAGCATAGTGCCAAGCAGCACTGCTAAAAGCTGTGCATAACTTTCCAGCGTTTTTAAGCCAGCATCAGCGAAAGTTGCAGCAACCAAACCGAATATACCCAATGGAGCAAAGCGGATTACAATTGCGATCACTTTACTAATGGCATTGGAAACATCAGTCAGTACCACACGTGAAGTCTCAGACGCGTGTCGAAACGCTAGCCCCAATATGACAGACCACGCTAGAATTCCAATAAAGTTCGCTTCACTCAGCGCCACAACTGGATTGGCAATAAAGCTCAATAACAGGTTTTTCAGTATCTCTCCCAACCCCCCTGGAGCCTGTACTTCGAGCTGACTTGGCACATCCAGGAACAATGTACTTGGAAACATTAGACTGGCAAAGACAGCACTAAATGCAGCTAGAAGCATACCAACCATATACATCATTAAAATAGGTCTGATATGTGCAGTCTGACCCAGTTTGAAATTGGCAATGGAAGCCATAACTAAAACAAAAACCAGAATCGGGGCCACTGACTTAAGTGCCTTAATAAAAAGATCACCCAGTAAGCTGAGATAGGGAGCTGCTTGAGGAAAAAGCCAGGTTACCAGCATGCCCAGAATAATGGCAATGACAATTTGAGTAACCAGGCTTAAGCGAAATAAGTATGAGAACATAGGAAAGCCTTATGAGACCTATAAGGGCCAAAAGTACAAGCCGGCTATTTTATACATAAAATACATAAAGCTTGAAATTAATTTTTACTGACCCGTCCATGGTCTTTCGAATGATATAAATATAATAAAAGCTAAATACTTTTATTACATTTGAATATCCATAGATCACTTGCATTGTTAATATTTAAATTTTAATGGGGCATTTCAGGCAAAAAAAGCTCTGGTGCCAAGTTCTGCATTGCCTGAAAGTGAGAGAAAAAAACCTGGCCATTTAAATGCTGCAATAAGGGGGAGTCTTTAAGCTTATCCATAACAGGGCCTTTGATTTCTGAAAAATGCAGCTGAATATGAAGTTTAGCGAGCTCTGCATTTATTTCCTCAAGCATTTCCAGTGCACTTAAGTCGATAGCGCTAATGCTTGAGCAGTTAATAATGACATGCTCAAGCTGGGCATTTTTACTTACTTCAGTAATGATATAGCCTTTTAAGGTATTCGCATTTAAAAAGCTCAGGTTTTCATCAATACGGATCGAAAAGATTTTGGGGCTGGTTATAACCTGATGCCGTGAAATATTACGGAAATGTTGTGTTCCTTTAACCAACCCAATCACTGCAATATGAGGACGGCTAATTCGCCAAAGCATTAAAATAAATGTAGAGATAATTCCGATTATCAGACCGGTAGAGATATCAATGCAAATAACACTGAAAAATGTAATCCACATTGCGATGCCATCTGCCTTAGAATAACGCCAAGTTTCAAGAAATGGTTTAAATTCAACCAGCTTCCAGATAGAAACAATAATGGTTGCAGCCAGGATAGCCAGCGGTAAATCTCGCAGGAACCCGGTAAAATACATACTAACCACAATAATAAACAGTGAAGAGAGTACGCCAGCCATTGGAGTGCGTGCACCAGCATCGGCATTTACAACTGTACGTGACAAACTTCCTGTTACGGGAAAGGCAGAGGTGACTCCGGCACTAATATTCGCCAAGCCAAGTGCGATAAGTTCCTGATTACTGTTCAGGTTACTACGCTGCTGCAATGCAGTGGCCTGTGCAATTGAAAGAGACTCTACAAAGCTGATCATTGCAATAAGAGCAGCACCAGGAAGCAAATCAATTACCATTTGCATGTTCCAGTGTGGTATAGCAATAGGGGGGAAACTTGAAGGAATTTCTCCTACAGTTTTAATGCCTGCCTGCTGCAAGTTCAGAAAATACATCAGTCCAATCGAAACTATAACCAGAATGAGGGGTAAGGCACGAATCAGAAAAATCAGTGAACCTGCTCTGGTTTTTATAAAGGCTGAGTTTAAAAAGGCAGGAATATATACCAGAAACAATACAGCAGTGATTCCAAGCGCCAGAGTAGCAAAGTTGCTATAACGTACATACTGCCAAAAAGATACCAAGAATTCTGGAACATTATTGGTTTGTAAGGGAATATCAAAAAGAAATTTAAATTGGCTTAATGCAATAAGCAGAGCTGAAGCAATAATAAAACTTTTTATAACCGGATGACTAATCAGCTGAATTAGAAAACCAAAACGGAATATACCTAAAAGTAAAGAAATAAAGCCGGTGAGTAGCGCTAGCAGACAAGCTGCTTCAATATAAACTGGCGAACCTACTTCGTATAGCGGGGCAAGGGTGCCAAAGACCATCATGGAGATAATAGCAACTGGACCAATTGAAAGCGTTGGACTGCCACCGACCATGGCATAAATAATCATGGGCAGGATACTGGCGTATAACCCCATTACAGGAGGCAGACCGGCGACCATGGCATAGGCCATACCTTGTGGTACCAGCATTGCAATAACAATTAATGCTGCCAGTAAATCTGATCTAAATTTTGGTCCGTTATATCTACTCAGCCATTGCCATGCCGGAAAAAGAGTGGGTATAGATAAACGACGCATAGCCATATAATAGCCTAAATCACATTTTTTCATATATTATGCATAAAAAGTGATAAAAAGTCGCTGCCTTTAAAAGTGTTACTTAATAAACTGCTATTAATTTACTGAATATATAGAATTTTATTATTATTTTGGACAATAGAGGTCATAAAGTGTATGTAAAACTTGGGTTAGTTTCTGATCTTTAATTGAATAAAAAATCTGCTTTCCCTGACGCCGTGTGATAACTACATCACTCTTACGTAACATCATCAGCTGTTGAGATAAGGTAGGCTGAGTAATTTGAGTTTTTTCCTCAATTTCAGAAACGTTTAATTCTTCTTGAGCTAAATGGCACAAGATTAATAGGCGATCTGTATTGGCCAGCGATTTTAGTATACTCACGACGGTGTCAGCAGAATCGCGCATGACATCGATTTGGAGAGCAGGTTGCATAATCAAATCCGTTAAATTGAGTGCGCCATAGTATAAATGTACTAAGAGAAAATAAAGATTAATTAAGAAGAATAATTCATGGCTTTTGATGAAGAAGTTAATCAGTAAAACTGATACATGGTATATATAAATCCAAGTTTTTAATTTGAAAAATATACTTTTTCTTTTTTAAAATCAATTCAGCGTGTAAAAATAAACATATTAATAAATCTTTTTACTTAAGAATGCTACTACCTCATAAGCTGCTCAGGTATAACAAATATGGTAAACCATTCAAAAAGCTATAATCTGGAGTAAAAAATGGCTAAGAACCAGACTAATGAAATTGAAATTAATATCGGGATTTCCACTGAAGGCCGCAAGAAAATTGTTGAGGGACTATCCCGTCTTTTAGCAGATAGCTATACTCTATATCTGATGACGCACAACTTTCATTGGAATGTTACGGGCCCAATGTTCAGTAGTCTGCACGCAATGTTTATGGAGCAGTATACAGAACAATGGAATGCGCTTGATATTATTGCTGAACGTATTCGTGCTCTTGGATTTCCTGCGCCCGGCACCTATAAACAGTTTAATGACCTCGCTACAATTAAAGAAGTAGAGGGTGTGCCTACTGCTGAGGAAATGATCCGTTATCTGGTCAATGCTCAAGAGGCAACTGCACGCACTGCACGTGAACTTTTTCCTGTCGTAGATGAAGTAAATGACCAGCCAACTGCTGATGTATTAACCCAGCGTATTGATGTGCATGAAAAAACTGCCTGGATGCTGCGTAGCCTGCTACAGTAAAAAAGTTTTTTAGAGCCAAACCCGCTCTATTTGAGCAGGTTTGGTTCTGGCTTTAACTTATAAGTAAATTTCAGGCGGGTAGGGCGTATTATCATTTATTGCAGAATAATATTGTTCTGCCAAAAAAAAGCCATCTGGTGCATTTTTGATATCAATTGTAAGGGAATGAGCCATAACTTGTGGATATGCCCAGATTAACTGTTTCATTAACCCAAAAGTTTCATTGTTCTGCATATCTCCTAAAATCCTTTGCCAGATAGCCCTATGGTAAGGTTCCTTATTATTGAAACCATAAAGATATGTCAAATTCTCTGGTGGTACAAAACCTGCCAGATAAGCTGTTTTGTCACTAGGATATGCTAATTCATCTAAGGCAACTTCCATAATTGTACGGTGGGCTTGTTCCAGGTTATTTTCTAAAATCCAGTCATAAGCTTCGACTATAATGTAGTCAAAATTAGGGTACCTATAGTATTCCTGTGGATAGTTGATACTGGTTAACAGAGTGGGCTGCTGAGTACGTATAGCAGGTAAGAATAATAAGGGACAAAACTGCGCATCTGGATAATTCTTTTTGAGAACAGTGCGGATATCCTGACATGTCTGACCTAGCTTTATTCGTAGCCACTGTCTGAATTCTTCATAAGGTGTACCAGTCTGGTAGACTGATTGAAAAATGTCTCCTAAATCTGGTGCATATAGGCCTGTATCTTGGTTAAAGGCTAATCGGGTAGAGTAATCATATATGCAGGGTAAGTTGGTTGCAGGATTATACCACCACCAAGGTTCTCCAATCTGCATATTGACCTGGCAGCCGCCTATCTGCATAGTTTCAGCGAATTCCAGAAAACCTTTTTGTAAATATGCCATAGCATTTATATTGCTAGGACTGAAAAAATAGCTGGGTGGCTCATAAGCCGTTTTACCCAGATTGTCATGAATGTCTCTTTGTGCCCAATATTCGTTGGCAGCAAGAGAGTACATTTCAAAGCTTAAGCTGAAAACAGGAGCAAAGGCTGCTTCATGCAATGCTTTAGCATAAACCTGATGCCATTTTAACGCACATGGATTAACTACATTTACACGTGTAGCAAGTGTATCAGGAATCTGCCATCTATTTACTTGTGTGTCCCAGTACATGTCTGGATAACGTGACATTCCGCAATAATGATTAAGTAGTCCCCGATAACCAAGCGCCACAATATTATCGACTATACGTTGAGGATTTAAATCATAATGATCATCATAACTGGTACATATACCTTTATGATGTGCAGATACTACTATCTGTTTAAGTTCTAATTGTGTGTGAGTTCCTTGAACTGTAGAGTTGGTGATTCTGACATAACAAAGTTCAGGATCAGGCAGTGGATAAGGCAAAGTCGCAGGATTATAACTGCTTGCTACCACATTCAATACAATACGCTGGATATGATTGACTGGAAAAGGAATGGTCGCATTAAAACCTGCTTTTACAGTATCCCAGTCAATCTGGATATGAGCCTGTCTGGACACAGGCTGATCTGCATAATTGAAAAGCGGAATATATGCTATTTGTTCAATTCCATTTTCCAGATAGTATACTGCTAGCGTAAGTGCCATCTGTTCATTATTGATCATAGGCATGTATGTAGAAACTTCTATATCAAAATCCCAGACCACACCACTGTAGTCATATAGTGTTTCATAACTTAAAAACTGATGATCTTTATGATCCTCAGACTCCCAGATAATACCTATAAGATCACTACTGAGGCGGGGTTTGAATAGTACTTCAAAACCGTTTCTGTAATTGGTAAGACTAAACGATGCTGTATCTGGGCCTTCTACCCGCCAATAATGAGGATGAAAACGTGGCAGGGTTTGAGTTGCCCATGAAAGTTGAGGGGGTATTTTCTGATAGGGAAAAGCATTTTGCATAACCGGCACCCTTTTAATAAATTAAGACGGTTTTCCAGAGTATATTTTTCAGATTTTTGGAAGTCGTATTTAGATACTAAAGAGGTATTATAAAAAAACCCGTTTTAATTCTTTGATTTTGTAAGATAAGAATGTAATTGATACTTATAATTGAGCATAAATCAGAATATATATCATGTAATTATAATGAAAGCCCATAATTTTTTAAATTATGGGCTTTAAAATAGATTCAATAGGCATATTAAATTAGAAAAAATTGAATACTCAAAGAAATAATCATAAATAAGACAGCTAGTCCCGTAAACTTATGCTTTATATTTTGAACCACTTCTGGTTTAGGAACAAAACTGTCGCGTCTTTCTATATTAATAAAATACTTTGCATATTTATCCATGAAGAATGATGCAATAGCAAAAATAGCAAATGTATTGGCCAGATAAATGTGTGGAACTTGATCTGCCCTGAATATAAAAAGGAATAGCCACATACCTATAGGCGTTAAAGTCATATAAGCTAAATCGAACCAGCTGCTCATATTTACTTTTACTTTTGCTTTTAAGCGGCAAAGCGTATCGAAAAGAGTAATTAAAGCAAAAATAAACCATACATTCATAAGTAAAAAGAATGCAAGCTCATAAGTCAGGTCACCTTTTTCTCCAGACATTCCCATGCTGACCAGCGTAACTGGCATGAGACTATAAGCGATAGACAGCAAACCAATACGGGTAATGTTACCTGTAACAGTACTTGAGAGATGTTTTTCCCAGCGTAAAAAATAAGTCCGGATCATGGCGATATATCTTTAGAAATAAATCAGATTAAAAAAACTGTTGTATTATGGTAAAAAAAGATACTTTTTGCACGAGAATTGAATAATTTTTGTGTATCTAATACATAAAAATTTTTAACATTTTGATAATAAGGCTAAAAATATTAAGTCATTATTTTTTCACAGAGATTAATACTTGTTACAAGAAGGGGCAGGGAGCTTATACAGAAAGTTAAGGACAAGGATCCATTTTCATTTATAAATTAAAACAATAAGCATATAAAGAAATAAGGTGATATATCTATGACTACTTCTAAAAATTAAATATATATATTTTATATAATTAACTGTTTATCAAAGTTAACTTTGATTTTTAAAACTTGTTGATTTGAATTTAGTCTAATACTGATTTTCACGATAGATCAAGTCACTTGCGTTATTTTGAAACATATCAAATAAAGGAATATTCAATCATGAAGAGAATGACAAGCATAATTTGGATTGGGTTAAGTTTGGGAGCATGCTCAACAATACCAGAATCAGAGTACCAAACAGCTGAAGTATATAAATCTTTAGGTTCCAGACAATGTGAACAAATTGACAGGACGAAGAATATCGTAGCGATGAAGCAGCAGTTAGTTCAAAACCAGATTAAAGTCCTCTCTTCTTATATTACTGATGACGGTCAGATACGGATTTCTCTCTGCGGTGCATCAGACGGTAAAATTGTAGTATTTAAAATTCCTGCTAATAAAATACAGCAGGCCCAAACTTTTGGCTTTCAGGATTTGAACCTGCTGAAGCACTGACTAATTTGAAACTGTATAAAATGACTTTTGCTACAGAGATGTATTTGGAGTACTTCTTCATTTACGTGCTGAAAAATAGCAGGCGCTTTATATTATAGAACTTATTTCTAAACAATTTAGCCTAAGTAAAATTAAATCATCCACATCAGACAATATCTAAATTTGACAACAGACAAACAAAAATAATTTTAAAATTCAAGCATAAAATGAATTAAGATTCATAAATTTCATCTTAGAAACCACTGTAAATGTAACAAAATATTTTATTTTTATTTCTTTAAAATTGAAAAATATATTTAAAATGAAATATATATTCTATTTTTAGGTGCATTAAGAAATATATAGAATAATCAGTTCTCTAATACAGATTGAAATGAATTTCCTTTTTCGTTAAGTTCTGTAAGCAAATAATTTATAAAATTTAATAGAAAAGGGGACAATAGCATGAAAGGGATGAAGGTGAAGAGTAGTGTCTGGCATCTACAAAGTGATGCCAGCCAAAAATTTAAACAAGCTTTAGTAGAAAATTAAAAATAGTTTTTATATTTCAGCTTTTTAAATTTCTAAATATCTTATTAGAGTTATTTAAAAATTTTATCTAGAAAGCTGAACAATAACAATTAGATCTGAATACTCAGCAAATCTTTAGTAATATGGATATTAAAGTTATGGATAAACTTATTAATTTACGGTCAAAACATTTGGTACTTGCTGTAAGTAGCATGGCAGTCATGTCGCTAGCACATGCAGGAGAGAACACAACAGAAATAGAACAATTACGTCAGGAAGTAAAAGAGCTGCGAACTTTACTAAATGCCTCACTACAACAGCCTGCTGTAACTCTTAAGCCCCAGAGTGATGTGACACCTCAGGTCAAAACTACCCCTTTAAATACATCCCAATCTGTTAAAACAAATATATTGCCTTCCGGAGCTGAAGTGAATCTTTATGGTTATATTCGTGCTGACGCTTCTTACCAGACGGAAGGCGCGGCAACCATGTATAACAATATTAGTGGAGTACCGCTTAAAGATACAGTAGAAGCAACTAATCAAAAAGATCGCTTGAGAACTACCGTTAATGTGACACGCCTAGGCCTGAACTTTAAGACACCCACCTCTATTGGTGATATTGGCGGTAAACTCGAAATGGACTTTTTCGGAGGTTCAACCCGAGACCAGTTCCGTATACGTCATGCGTACTTAACTTATGATAAATGGCTAGTTGGTCAGACTTGGTCGACCTTTGTTGCACCAGAATACATACCAGATACTGTAGACGCAGCAACATTTATGGGAGGAGCCTTACAGCGTTCTCCATTAATTCGTTATAGTGATCAGCTTTCTGAAAATACTAATTATGCCATCAGTATAGAAGACCCGAAATATACTGAAGCGACTGATCCGGCTAACAGAATGCGTATGCCAGCCCTTGTCGGACGTTTGAACCATAAGTTTGCTGATGGCTCAACGATTTCCGGCCGTAGCTTTATTGCAGAGAAAAAAACCGGTGAAGATGAACAGCTGGCTTGGGGTATTGGCTTAGGCGGGAAATATCAGATTACCCCAGAGACTTTATTAAAGGCAGATTATTATCATGTAAAAGGGGATGGACGCTTCGTATTATGGAGTAACAGCGGATATGCAATTGATGAAAATAATAATATGCACAGTAATGAGTTCGATGTAATTGCTGCCGGTATTACCCATCGTTTTACGCCTAAAATCAGATCAACTTTAGGTTATGGCTATATGAAAGCTCAAGATGACAATGAATTTTCACGCTTGAAATATGACGATGCATCTCAGAACAAGCAACTCTGGCAGGGATGGATTAATGCCATGTATAACCCTTATAAGCCGGTAACTTTTGGAGTGGAATATGTTTATGGAGAGCGTGAAACTTTCAATAATCGGACCGGCGTAGATAATCGTTTCAATATGATGGCTATTTATGACTTTTAAATAGATAAAAACCAGATTTAACAACTATTTACATTAATTTATTTAAAAAAGCCCATCAATCTTATGGGCTTTTTTACCTATAAAAAACATATAGATATAAAATATAAATGATCACTTCTATCAAATGTAATTATTTTACTCATAGCTAGAAAAATTATTTTATATTTTAATAAAATAGCCTAAGTAATTTTATAAAAATTTCCAAAGAATGAAAACCTATCCCAATAATATAAATCAAACGTAAAAAATAAAAAATTAGTTTTATAAACCAAAACTTTATTAAAAAAAGTAAATCTAAAAGGCATGGGCATAAGACTAAAGTAAAAATGCACTATTACCTTAATAAACCCATAGCAGAGATTGAGCCTAGAAAAGCATTCTGTAGCAGGCTAATTTCAGTAATCCAGTACAAATAATTATCTGGCAGTAAAGATAATAATACCTCGTACTAAAGCTATAAGTTAGAAAAAACAGAAAGATAATAAAAAACAAGGGCTTATAGTATTAAAACTAGCGAATCAATATACATTAGATAGTTAATACTGTTAGGTATACATATAGATTTAATTGAATAATAGAATTTGATTTTGCTTAACGAAATTAAATTCTATATTATAGAAAAAAATTGTTCTAATTCGCTCAATAATAAAATTAACTCTGTCATAAGGACCAAGATTATGAGTTTACAAGACAAGATGTCAGCTTCGGAGTGGGAAGCACGTTGCCAACTGGCTGCACTATATCGCTTGATTGCTTATTATCGCATGACTGATTTGATTGATACGCATATCAGCCTGAGAGTACCAGACCAACCTGAATACTTTCTGATTAATCAGTACGGCGTAACATTTGATAAAATGACAGCTTCTCAGCTGGTCAAAATCGATCATGATGGAAATATTGTTTCTGATTATGATCAGGGAAAACCAGTTAATGTGGCAGGTTTTGTAATTCATTCAGCCTTGCATACTGCACATACATATATAAACTGCGTAATTCATACTCATACAGCCGATGGTATTGCCGTTTCAGCGCAGAAACACGGTCTTTTACCAATTTCCCAGCATGCTTTAAAATTTTATAACCTGATGAGCTATCATGAATATGAAGGAGTGGCGCTCTCTACCGATGAGCGAGAACGACTGGTTCATGATTTAGGACAAAATCGGGTCATGATTTTAAGGAATCACGGCTTACTATCTGCAGGCGAAACCATCCAGCGTGCCTTCCATGAAATTTACTTTCTGGAAAGAGCCTGTCAGGCACAGATTAAGGCATTGGCGGGAGGATCTGAGTTACATTATCCTGCGCCCGAAGTATGTGAACGTACCGCAAGACAGTTTAACAGCTCCGCGGTAGAGCCAATTATCTTGAACGCATGGAATGCTGCACTCAGTCTGATTGAAAATCAGAAAGCAGAGTACTGTTCATGATAGTAATTTCCTGCAAAATACCTGAAATCGAGAAAATTCTACTCAAGGTCTTTCAAAAATATGCACCCGAAGGAACCTATTGTCTGCCAGAAAGTGAACAGGCACAACAGGCTACTACGGCGGCTTGCTGGTTTCCGGATATTGAACAGCTAAAACAGCTTCCCCAACTGAAAGTCATTCATTCCATTGCGGCAGGAATTGAACATCTGGATCTAAATCTTATTGACCCTTCATATCTAGTGTGTCGGGTTATTGATGAGCAGCACCAGAAGGGAATGTTTGAATATCTGTTATGGGCTGTCCTGTATTATCAGCGTCAGTTTGACCGGGCTATTAACCAGCAGAAACAGCAATTATGGAAACAGTACCGGCAATTCTCCAGTCAGGATATCCAGATTGGAGTGATGGGTCTTGGGCATATGGGGGGATATGTAGCAACCCATTTCGCACAGATGGGCTATCAGGTTTCAGGCTGGGCACGTTCCAAGAAAAACTTGCACAGAGTTCAATCATTTGCAGGAAATGAAGAGCTAGATGGCTTTTTAGCCAAGAGTCAAATCCTGATCAATCTTTTGCCGTTAACTGCACAGAATCATTCTATTTTATCAGCCCAGGTTTTAAAAAAGCTGCCAGAACAGGCCTGTGTCATTAATTGTGGCCGCGGTCAACATCTGGTTTTGCCAGATCTTGTTGCAGCACTTGATTCTGGTCATTTAAGGGGGGCAGTTCTTGATGTCTTTGAACGGGAACCCCTTGAGCAAGCCGATCCGTTATGGACTCATGAAAAAGTTCTGATTACGCCTCATGTGGCTTCGCATGCGCCAATGTCAATTGTCGTCGAGCAGATTCTGGAAAATGACCGTCGTTATAAAGAACATAAGCCATTAAACCATCAGATTGACTCTGCCAGAGGATATTAAAATAACACTTAGGAGTAAAAAATGGATTTTGAGACGATTAAAGTCAGTATAGATGCTCAGATTGGTAGACTACAGCTAGACCGGCCTGAAGCTATGAACAGTTTTAATGAAAAAATGCATCAGGAAGTTCAAATTGCCATACGCCAACTGGTCGATTCGGAGCAGGTCCGGGTCATTATTATAACCGGTTCAGGCAGGGCATTTTGTGCTGGCCAAGACTTGAAAGAGCGTGCCGGTCAGCTTGACCAGATTGCATTGCCTAATGAAGGTACACTGGCTAAATATTATAATCCTCTAATTGAAACGATTACCCACGCCCCTAAACCGGTGATTGCAGCAGTTAATGGAGTGGCGGCTGGCGCGGGTGCCAATATTGCCTTGGCCTGTGATCTGGTCATTACTAAACAGAGCGCATCTTTTATTCAGGCCTTCTGCAAAATTGGTCTAATTCCAGATGCCGGTGGAACCTGGCTTTTACCACGACTGGCTGGACATGCTAAAGCAATGGGGCTGGCCTTACTAGGCGATAAAATTTCCGCTGAACAGGCAGAAAAACTGGGACTGATCTGGCAGGTTGTACCAGATGAACAGTTTGATTCTGAAGTACAGCAACTGGCCCAAAGATTGGCACAACAGCCAACCTATGCTTTGTCTCTCATTAAACAGGCTATTCACCGGTCTACTCATCATACTTTGACTGAACAGCTTGAGCTGGAGAAAAACTTGCAATATCTAGCGAGTAACAGCCAGGACTATAAAGAAGGAGTAAAAGCATTTACTGAAAAGAGAACACCACTATTCATAGGTAAATAATCAGGTGAGAATTTAAAAATGAATTTAAATACGCGTGTAACAGAACTCTTAGGCATTCAGTATCCTATTGTTCAGGGTGGAATGATGTGGGTAGGAACTGCCGAACTGGCCAGTGCAGTTTCTAATGCTGGTGGTTTAGGGACAATTACTGCACTGACCCAACCTACACCAGAAGCTTTATATAAAGAAATTGCACATTGCCGTAACCTGACCGGCAGGCCTTTTGCAGTAAATCTCACTTTATTGCCTGCTGTGAAACCACCACCGTATGCTGAATACCGTCAGGCCATTATTGAAAGCGGAGTCAAAATTGTAGAGACGGCAGGAAATAAACCACATGACCATATTCAGCATTTTAAACAGCACGGTATAAAAATTATTCATAAGTGTACGGCAGTCCGTCATGCACTCTCTGCCCAGAAAATCGGAGCAGATATAATTTCAATTGATGGTTTTGAGTGCGCTGGCCACCCTGGTGAAGATGATATTCCTGGACTTGTCTTGATTCCTGCTACTGCTGACCAGATTGACATTCCAATCATCGCCAGTGGAGGGTTTGCCGATGGGCGTGGGCTGGTAGCTGCGCTGGCATTGGGGGCTGAAGGTATAAATATGGGTACCCGCTTTTGTGCAACACAAGAAGCGCCCGTACATGAACGGATCAAGCAGTTCTATCTGGACAATGACGAACGTGATACCAATCTGTTGCTTAGACCTTTTCGAAATACTTCACGCGTAGCAAAAAATAGTATATCAGACCGTGTGCTGGAGATCAGTCAAAAGCCTGACCTGAAATTTGAAGATATTCAGCCTTATGTCTCTGGCTTAAAGGGTAAACTGGCTTTAGAAACTGGAGATATCGATGCCGGGCTAATTACAGCGGGGCAAGTGCAGGGCCTGATCCATGATATTCCAACCTGTAAAGAGCTGATAGAGCGTATTATTCAGGAAGCAAACCAGATTATTGACAGCAGACTGACAAAATTTATTCGAGCCAATGAATAAAAAAGTAATTCTGGTTTTGGTTGGTATTAACACTTTTTAATGACTAAAGTCAGTCCAAAAGCATTAAATAGTTTTAAAATAGAATGCAGGGTCGGATTACTATGCGGCTGTTCCAGCTTTTGTAGTGTTTGCGGAGCAATTTTTGTAATTTTTGCCATATCCTCTAAGGTCAGGCGCAATTCAGTCCGCAGATACCTGGCAACCTGATGAATTTCCCACTCTGGATGCTGTTCTATAGTATCAAGTACCTGCTGGCGCCGTTGCATCTGCTCAATCGGCGTCATCGATTTAAAACGTTTATCCATGACTCAGCTCCTGAAGTTGCTGACAGATATTTTCTATTCTTGGCTCGCTGTTTTCGATAATTTCCGGATCGATACCGATACGTTGCATATAACTGAGCAGACCTTGATATTTTAGGTACTGTTCAGCCAGTGCTGAGCGAAGAGTATCCCGCGCAATAGGAATAATGGTTTGAATCTGCTCAATGACTGATGCCCAGCATGGAGCGCCGCCCTGATCATTTCTTTCCCAGCGGGTGGTTCTGGCTATTCCATCAGGATGTAACCACATTGGCGCAAAGTCAAAAAGTGGCGTAAGCTGGATCAAACCATTTTCATGGCGTTGGATCGCTGTATTACGGGTATGATTGTCTTTATTTCCTAGAGCTACATTGGCAATGTCTCTTTTTAAATATTCAACTATTTCAGTTTCTGCATACGTACAGCTTTGGAGGATGAGCATACAGATCTGGTTATGAGTAAGGCGTACTCCAAACCCGGCCTGATTGCTCAGTGACGCAATACTTTCCTGGGCAATACGTTTGACCTTCCCATTGACTGTCTGGCGGTCAAAGCGGGGAATAAAAAGAGTACGGTCATGAAGTTCTAGCTTTTCATGCACTCGCAGACCAAGATATTCTGCTACTTGCATATATAAGGCTTCTTGAGCCAGGATTTTTTCTAGCCGGGGATGATCACCGCGGCTAAACTTGACCAGCCAGTGTTTGGCTGCATGCTCATCTGGCAAGGTATGATCCAGATAAAACAGTCCATCATTCGCTTGGGTTAGCAATAGTTTAGGCCATTCTCCCTGCACTCCGGAGGAACCGCCCACAAACAGTCCATAAGATGCTAATGATTCAATAAAATATTCACGGCGTTCAGCAATTTCATGTAGGGTAAAACCCTTCAGGTCAGGATCAGGAAACTTTGCATTTAACCAATCATGAGCCTCTTTAATACGAAGATGGCCAATGGGATTACCGGCACCGGCCTTTAATAAAGCCCAGTCAGCTGTTTGTTGTGCTGTTTCATTATAGTCCAGCTGTTTAAGCAGCTCTTTACGTCCATATCCTTGGGGTAACAGGTCCATCAGAAAAGCGGGCCAAGTCTCTGCATAATTACTTTGCACATTTACGGGCAAATTAAAAGACACTGCTCGTGCATCACGGCAGTCCATATAAGAAATAGCATATTCAAACAGATAAGATGTACGGGTTCCTGCCTCCCACCCCAAGTGTGTAGCATTGAGTAATTCTACTAGAGCACAATCGAGCCACTGATGGTCCTGATAAATCTGTATAGTGCAAAAATTATTCATTCTTTTATTATAATATAAAAATAATAAGTAGAATAGAGGGTAGTTATTTATTAGAATAAAATATTATGAATTTATGAGCCAAGAAATTAACCGGATTAAAAGATACTCAGGCGTGTGAGATAATAGATTATAAAAATCATAGAGAATGGTTTAAGATAGTCCACTCAACATAAGTAATGTTTTCAATTAAATCTTATGATTATTCGTGATAAAACTAGTAATCTGGCTTTACTTTTTGCGTGGCAAGGAACAATACTGCCTACAGTTTTACCTGCGCTCACCTTTGTTATTTTAATCTCTGCGGTAATTGGTTATTTGACCTCTCATCATATGCTGAATGTGCCGGAAGTGCCTGCTATAGGGTTTACCATTTTCGGCATTATTCTTTCTATTTTTTTAAGTTTTCGAAATAACGCCTGCTATGACCGCTGGTGGGAAGGGCGTAAATTATGGGGAGCCCTTATTGCGAATTCCAGGCATATTGCCCGTGATTCTCATGTATTACCTGATCGAGAGCGCCGGATTCTCATGTACAGGGTAATGTTTTTTACTCATCTTTTAAGAAATCGCCTGAGAAAAACCAATACTCCATTCAAGTTAGATACTCATCATCTGGCGCTGGAGCAACAAGCACTGAATCATTTGGATCAGCATATTAATGCTGCACAGTTTGTGCTTGAATGCATTCAGAAAGACCTGGTTCAACTCCTGAGACAGGGCCTGATCAGCGATATCATTTATAGTACATTGAACCGGCATATTGTTGAATTGGGTAATATTCAGGCTGGCTGTGACCGTATATTAAGTACACCTTTACCATTTTCGTATTCAGTTTTATTACACCGTACTGTTTATTGTTTCTGTTTTATTTTACCTTTTAGTCTGGAAGCTGACTTAGGTATATGGACACCTATTGTAGTTGGATTAATTGCTTATCTGTTTTTAGGGCTGGATGCTTTAAGTGCCCAGCTTGAAGAACCCTTTGGGCTTGAAGAAAATGATCTGCCACTTGATTCGATTGTACGCTTGGTCGAACGGGAGATGTTGAGTTCGCTTGGAGAGGAATTGCCCGATACTATTTTGCCTATTAGGGGCAATTTAAGTTAATCAAGTGCTGCGCTACAGGTATTTCGCAAATTAAAAAAGCTATTTATATAGGGCTGAACTCTTTAACTCAAAATCTTCAATCTCCTCACTAGCATTTATTCGTTTTAGAATAAAATTCATCTAAAATGATCAGATGGTTATTTCTACATCATGAAATAATATTATTATTCATATGGTTAATTTTGAATTAATCATAAAAATGGGTATTAAAATTATAGAGTTTTAATACCCGATTACCCCTATGATGATATAAAACTATTTTTCCTTAGAAACTTCAGGACTCATCTTTTTTAGTTCCCAGATATTCCTGATAGGCATCTTCGGCAAAGCGTCGTAGAGAATCACCGATTGCAGCATATTGGTAAGCATTCAGATTGGCTAATGAAGCACGTGCCGATGGATGGGATACCCCAAAGCCAGAACCTGGCAACAGAACGACACCGGTTTCATCTGCTACCCGAAATAATAATTCTGTCGGGTTTTTATTGACCATGACCCAGTTGGCAAAATCGTCACCATATAATATGCGGGCTGTTCTTTCCAGATCTACCAAGGTGTAATAGTCAACAGCGTTAAGATCTTCAGGGACTTCAACACCAAGCTGTCTATAAAGTGCAGCATCGCGTTCCCGGACTACAGACTTGACAGCTTTTTTATAAGCCTGACGAGAATCCATCATATTAAACAGGGCAAAAAGAACCATCTGTACCTGCTGCGGTGTTGACAGACCTGCGGTGTGATTCAGTGCAACATTACGGCTATCTGCTACCAAACGGTCAATAAACTTGATTTTTTCTGGTTCAGTAGTTAATGATGAATAACGTTCTTCAAGTTCCTGCTTTTCCTGATCTGAAAGCGCTGCAATCTTCTGATCAATGATATTGTTATTCGACAGCGCAATAATGCCAAGTCTCCAGCCTGTAGCCCCAAAGTACTTTGAGAATGAATAAACTAAAATAGTATTATTTGGGCAAATTGCAAAAAGTGACTTAAAGTCATCTGCAAAAGTTCCATATACATCATCTGTCAAAATAACCAGGTCAGGACGTTTTCTTACAATATCTGCCAGTATTAGCAATCCTTCATCACTTATTTTGACAGAAGGCGGGTTGCTCGGATTGACTAAAAAGAATGCCTTGATTGAAGGGTCTTCTAACTTTCTTAATTCAGACTCAGGATATTGCCAGCCCAGATTGGGATCAGCTTCAATAAAAATTTCTTCAAGCTGATAGTCATTCAGTTTGGGAATTTCCAGATACGGCGTAAAAATCGGTCTGCCGATTGCAATTCGGTCGCCAGTATTAATAATCCTGTTTTCTTTTAAGGAGTTAAATATATAAGCCATGGCTGCGGTTCCGCCTTCAACCGCAAACAGGTCCAAGCCTTCCTTGGGCATACTTTTTATGCCCATTTCCTGTAACAGATACTCTTTAATAATTGTTTCACTGACACGGAGCATGCGATCAGGTACAGGGTAGTTACATCCTAGAATCCCTTCGACCATTTCAAGCAGAAACATATCTGGATCTAAACCCAATTGGTCTCTCACATAAGACACTGCTTTTCCCAGAAATAAAACTCCAGGTTTATCCCGGTTCTGCATGAGAAAATTATCAAAACGTGATTGCAAACCGACAGGACGGGGGAACCCACCTAAGCCTTCTGGCATGTAAGAAAATGAAAATTCTGATTCTGTGGCAGAAAATAAACCTAATTGAAAAAAAGCCCTACGTGGCAGGGTAGCCAGAAAATTAGGGTTTCCTCGTCCAGCATTGAGCATTAAGCGGTCCCGCTTACTCTGTGCCAAAGCAATCAGGCTATCTTTTAACTCGAATGGGCTAAGTTTTGAATATTTAGAATAATCTACATTCCCCATGGGAAATCTCCTTAGTGAATAGTGATCTTAAAATGCTTGAAACAATTTTTAGGCTAATCCGACAATAATTGGACCGAGTAAGGTTAAAAAAACGTTTGCTAGGGCGTAGGTAATAGCAAAGGGTACGGTAGGTATAGAGTTTCCGGCTTTATCCAATACACCACCAAAAGCGGGGTTGGCACTGCGTGCACCTGATAATGCACCTGCCATAATGGCGACATTGTCATAACGAAGAATATAACGGGCGAAGAACATTGAAAGGATAAGAGGAACAACAGTAACCACCACACCAATCATAAATAGTGATAGACCACTTTGCTTGATGGTCTGAATCGCCTGTAAGCCTGATTGCAGCCCGACAGCAGCGACAAATCCTGCAAGTCCCAAATCCTTAAGTAGCTGTGATGCTGCTAAAGGCATATTGCCATGCACTTGATTACGGCTACGTAACCATCCAAATAACAGGCCAGAAAGTAGCGCACCTCCACCTGCACCTAAAGTAAGGGGCACCCCTCCAATACGAATAACAAAAAGGCCAATAACCAAACCGACTACAAGACCTGCT
The DNA here is from genome assembly GCF_002434085.1 of Acinetobacter sp. UBA6571. NCBI lineage: Bacteria > Pseudomonadati > Pseudomonadota > Gammaproteobacteria > Moraxellales > Moraxellaceae > Acinetobacter > Acinetobacter sp. UBA6571. The sequence continues at coordinate 22,086 of NZ_DJJJ01000030.1, forward strand.
CCATGAAACATCCAGTCTGTTTTTAAACTCTCAGGTAAAGCTTTTCCGGCTTCTTTTACTAACCGCTCAAGATCGGTTTTTGTTCCATATACTGTGACTACATCACCTGGTTTCAAAACCAGATCATCATTTAGAACCTGTGTTTCATTATTTCGTTTGATACCAAGTACATATATACCGTGTTTCAAATAGGCAGGCGTATTGGCCTTTACCTCGCCCAAGCTATGATTAAGATATTTAGAATTTCTGAGTACTACATCCGTGGTCTGCATCACCATTTCCATACCAGGAGAAGACTGTAGCTCTGGACCAATATACTCAGAAATTGCAACCACACTAGCTCGTCGCCCTACAATCAGTACAATATCATCTGTCTGCAAAATGATATCTGGAGATACATCGATAAACTGGTCATCACGTTTTAAGCGTTCGATGGTAGTGCTAGATTGTTTGGCCTCAAGTTCTTCTATTTTCAGACCATTACCCTGTTTGACTTGATAAATACGTCCGACTATTTCCGGAATAGCCAGCTCTTGACCCGGAGCCAGCTCAAAAGCACCTTTCAAACGTTCAGATTGTGCTTTCAGGGCATCATCATGGATTTCTCTTCCCATAAATTTAGGAAGAATATTGACACAGATAATAATTGCGCCAAGTGACCCAAAAATATAAGTTACTGCATAGCCAATTGCGACATTTGCCTGTAGCTTTTGTATTTCAGCAAGAGGTAAATCCAGTCGTGATATTGCATCTCCAGCAGTACCAATAATAGCTGACTGCGTCATGCCACCTGCCGCTAGTCCTGCTGCCAGCCCTTTGTCCAGATGGAAAAGCTTGGCCATGAGCAGTACCGTAATTAAGCCACTCACTGCCATAAATACTGCAAGCAGAATCTCTTTAATAGAGTGTGGTCCTAATGATTTAAAAAATTGCGGTCCACTTTCAAAACCTACAGCATAAATAAATAACGCAAAAAGAATCGCTTTTACACCATTATCTACAGAGACACCAATCAGGCTTAAAACCACTGCAACAAGAAGCGAACCAGCAACGCCACCAAACTGGAATCTGCCAAATTGAAACTGACCAATCCAGAAACCAATTGCAAGTGATAAAAATAATAAAATTTCTGGACTATGACTTAATTCATGTTGTAACCATTCAATCATCTTATATTCTCACTTCATTATTAATATATTTTTAGGTAAAGAATCATGGTTTTTTTAAATATTTACTTAAACTACTATTCTAATTATGAGAAAACAAATTTACTTTACTTAAGTACAAATATATATTAATTTCAATGGCTTAATTATTATATAATATAAAGATAACTTATATAATTAAAATTAAGATATTGATAATAATTAATTATTTTTAGATTATAAAATTTTTAAAATAACTTTTATTTAATAGTAAATTGTAAAATTTTATGTTGGGTTTTAAATAAAATTTTGAGAAAAAATTAAACATAATTAATTGATTAAAGTTAATTTAATTAAATTATTTAATATTCATGCTAGGCTTAAATAATTAATAGGTAAATGTAATATATCTTTAATAATTCAAAAATATTTTATAGTTGCTTGGTCTTTTTACTAAAAACTGAAATTTTTATAAAGATGAGAATAATAAAATTAATTATTTCTTTAGGATTCTGAGTTTTTTCATTCGATAATATTATACTTTTATTGGTTCAATCAGTTATGTATTTTAAATTGGTTGCTTTTTAATAATAATATCTTATAAAGATAAATATGAACTGATAAAAGGAAAGGCATTTGAATATTCTTTTGCAAAGTCTAACTTTTCAAGAGCTTCTCACAATTATATTGTCTGCATTAGGATGTGGTCTTTTAATCGGGCTAGAGCGGGAACGTAATAAAAATACCCGCAATGAACAAAGTTTCGCGGGATTAAGGTCTTTTACGATCAGCGCCTTATTGGGGGCTTTGTGTTTTGTTATACACCCGTATGTTGGAGTAGTGGGGGCAATAGCCGTAAGCCTGTTCTGCCTGTATAGTTTATCTCAACAAAAAGAAGATATTGGTTCCACCACTGAACTGGCTTTTTTAATGACCTACCTTATTGGGGCGGCGTGCATCTGGAATATTCCATTAGCAGCCAGTATGGCAGTATTGCTTACCCTTATTTTAATGGGGAAAACTAGCCTTCATCGCTTTGCTGGAAAAACCATTCGAGATTATGAACTCCGGGATGGACTCCTTTTACTGGCCCTCATTTTGATCGCTTTACCGATCATGCCAAATAAACCCCTATGGGGTTCAGTACTAAACCCATATGTCATTTTAAAATTACTGGTTTTAATCCTTATTGTGCAATCTATGGCACATGTGGCAAAACGCATTTTATCAAATGACAAAGCATTGATTTTATCTGCTCTAGCTTCAGGTTTTGTCTCTAGTACTGCCACTATCGCCAGTCTTGGCATGCAAGTCCGCTCCGGAGAAGCCACTGCCAAAGTGAATGCCGGTGCTGCTCTGATGTCATGTGTAGCGACTTTACTGCAATTACTGCTGATTGTCTCAGGTGTAAGTTTAATGTGGTTCAAACTGCTTTTTATCCCAAGTCTGGCTGGGATAGGCATACTATGTGCTGCTACAGGCTTATTTATGTACCGGTCAAATCATTCAGATACCCGTCTAATAAAACAAGTTGATCAAGCAGATGACCGCATGTTTAGTCTCAAGGAAGCCGTCATTATTGCAGTTAGCCTCACTCTCATTCAGGCCGGAATTTATGGAGCAAATCTTATATTAGGAGATAAAGGCTTAATCTTGAGCACTTTTTTAGCGTCACTATTTGAAGTTCATGCTGCTATGGCCGGGGTAGTAGTACAAGGAAACCCAGCTAATTTGACTCTGATTTATGCAGTTGTCATTGGTTTGGCTGCACATGCACTTTCAAAAAGTATTAATGCCTTTCTAACCGGTGGCTGGAAGTTTTTTTTATATTTTGCACCTGTGCAAGTTGTTCATATGGCGGTTGTTATAATGCTGATTATTTACTTTCATCAAATCTTAATCTGAAAGCATAATTTAAAATCCAGATCTCTGAAGTACTTTTGCAATTTTACCAAAACAGCTAAATTTATTAAAAATATCGTTCAAATGAGCCGATTCTCAATAAGAACTACATAGAACTTGCTAGCCAACACATACTCTCTATAATAACAAGCAATTTAATTCGTTAAAGTACCGTATGCGGTCTACCACATGGATTACAGTCTTGGTTGGATTATTCATGTTCCAAAGTCTTTGGAACGTGGCAGCGGCCTTTTGCGTCCATGAAGAGCAAACTTTAGTACAGCAGAGTTATCATTTTGGCCATCATCAAAATACCCTATGTATCAGTCATGACCGCCCGCATAAGCATGATACCCAATCAGATCATAAAGACATAAAGAATAATAATTTAAAGCTTGGTGAAGATCATCAGGATCATCTGCCTTCCATGACGCATCTGATTGTGCAAAATGAAAAAATCTCGGTTTTAATTCCAGTTTTTGAAACTCATGTCATTCCAGAGTTTCACTGGAAGAACAGCTATCAGGCACCTGACCTGTTTCAGCAAAGTCCACCTCCCGAATTTTCCCCGCTTATGGTGGGGTAGCCTAAAACATTCTCACCACTTCTAAATTTAATTAAGTGGGAAAAATCATGTCTTTACAGTCAAGGACGTTATTACGTCATGCTCTGATGGCCTGTCTATTTACAGTTGTTGTGCCATCATATAGTTATGCTGAAAATATTAGCAGTTTTGAATCTGCGTATGCCAAAGTACAGAGCTATCAGGTACAAGCTGAAGTAGCTCGGCATTATGCACAAATTTCTGATTTAAATATTCGCCAAAGCCAATTATGGCAAAATCCGAGCCTAACGGTTGAACAGTCAGGATTCGGTTCAGATCAGGAGCAGGAATTCAGCCTCGGTATTCGCCAGCCCTTAGATATTTTTGGTCAGCGCAAGCTTAGCCAGGCCATAGCCAATACATCAGGTCAGCAGTTGCAATTGCAACAACAGTTATGGAATGCGCAAAGCCAATTAATTGTCAGATATGCATGGTCACAGTTAACAATTGCAGAAACGGAACGTACTGTTTATGCATCGCAGCTTAGAGCAAGTAAAGCTAATTTAGAGAGTGCCCAGAAGCGCTATCAGGCAGGAAGCATTGCTCTGGTTGATTATGAGCGGGCTCAGATTGAAGCGTTAGAAATGGAACGGCTTTATCAGCAGGCTGTATTAAATCAGCAGTCAGCAGGGCGTCAACTCTCAAATTTATGGGGTGAAACCCATGCACAAATTGATTTAACTAAAACTTCTATTCCTTGGCCAGATCAGAGTAATCAGACAGTACAGCATTATATTTCTGAAGGATGGCTGGAAAAACTTTATGCTTTAAATATCCGGCAGTCCAATTACCGGATTGAACGTTTAAAAGTCCAGGCTCGCCCACAGCCCGCCTTAAATGTAGGGATGAACCGTACAAGGTCTCCTGATGAAAATAATGAGACGGCGTTAACACTGGGGGTCGATCTTCCCCTTAATCTTTTCAATCGTCAGCAATATGCCATTCCTATTGCGCAGCAGCAGCAGATCTTGCTGAATCAACAGCAGCAGCGTGAACTAAAACAGCAAATACTTGATATTGCAAATAGCATGCATTAGCTCAAGGCTTTACGGAATCAATATGAACTGATCACAAGTCAAATTGACTTGGCTGAAAAAGTCCAGAGCAGGACCTTACAGGGCTTTAAGGCAGGTAAATTGTCAATTACAGATGTCCAGCAGGCGACTTCACAGCTGCACAGTCTACGTTTGGCGATGTTACAGACATTACGGCAAGCCTGGCAGAGCGCACTTGGTGCTGAAGCCCTAAGTATTGGAACAAGCTATGAAGAAATCAGCCGTTCTGATGCCTACATACAACTAAATCAAAATGCGGCTGAAACATTACAGAATTTAATCAATGAGGGGACACGATAAATGAACTTGAAACAATATGGAAAATTATCCCAGCCTCTCATGATTGCGATTCTGATTGCACTAACCGCACTGGTGAGCCTGATCATTTGGTTAAATAAGCAGGAAACGAGAACTGCTGAACATGGACATGAGGATGAACATACCGGAGACGGCGAGGATGAGGCTCATGCGACAGAAGAGCATGTTAAGGAAAAGGAAGGCGAGATAAAACTGACAGCCCGTCAAATGGCTGAACAGGGTCTAAAAGTCGCCACAGCAAGTACAGGCCCAGTGGAAGAGGTTACTCTGTTGCCAGGTAAACTGGTCGTAAATACTGACCAGCAAGCCCATGTATCGCCGAGTTTCAGTGGTCATGTTGAGCAAGTAAAGGTGTCTTTAGGGCAAAGTGTTCAAAAAGGACAAACTCTAGCAGTGCTTTTGGTTCCTGAACTGATTGATCAGCAGGCAAATTTACGTATGGCACAGGCAAATCTTCAGCTTGCCAAACAAGACTATCAACGTGAACAGCAACTCTGGACACAGGGCATTTCAGCCAAACAGGATTATCAGCGTGCTGAAAATGCGTACCGACAGACACAGGTTGCTGTACAAGCCTCACAGGCACGCTTAAATGCCTTGGGGGCAAGTAGTAATACTCATGGGCGTTTTGTTATTCGGGCACCGATTTCTGGTGTCATCAGTCAGAAAGATATTGTAGTAGGTGAAAATGTCCAGTTGGCTGATCAAATTTTTGTCATTGAACAGCTCAATAATTTATGGCTTGAGTTTACTTTACCCGCTCAATACGCAGGACCACTACAAGCCGGACAGAAAGTTTTATTTAAACTAATGGGTACAGAGCAGACCCATACTGCACGAATACAAAGTTTAACCTCGCAGGCAGACAGTCAGACAGGGCGGCTAATAGTCCGTGCCAAGCTTGATACGCAGTCTGCCAGTTTACGTCCTAATGTATTAGTGAGTGTTTTGATGGCCAAGCCTGCTGCTAAAACGTCTCTTCGGGTAAAAAAAGCAGCCGTACAACGTATTGAAGGCAAAGATACCGTTTTTATTTTGCAATCTGAAGAAAAAGGACAGGTTCATCTAAAGGCTCAACAGGTGAAATTGGGCCAAGCCTCAGGTAACGGGGAATGGCTTGAGGTAATTTCCGGGCTTGCTAACGGCAAGAAGTATATTAGTGAAGGTAGTTTTCTGCTGAAGTCTGAACTGGAAAAAGATGAGGCCGGTCATGAACACTAACTCTGAACTGCCAAGAGCAGAAGGCCTGTTTGAACGTATTATCCAGTTCTCTATTCAACATGCTATATGGGTCATGCTGTTTGCCTGTATCTGGATTGCAGTTGGAATTTACAGTTATCAAAAGTTACCTATTGATGCAGTACCAGATATTACGAACACCCAAGTACAGATTAATACCCAGGCAAATGGGTTTACTGCACTTGAAGTAGAACAACGTATTACTTATCCCATTGAAAATGCAATGGCCGGAATTCCTGATCTGGAATTAACCCGTTCTATTTCCCGCTATGGACTGTCTCAAGTTACCATTGTATTTGAAGATGGTACCGATATTTATTGGGCACGTCAGCAGATTAACCAGCGGTTACAAGAGATTCAGGCAGAGTTACCGGCACAAACCAGTCCAATCATGTCACCTGTTTCTACAGGGCTTGGAGAAATTTATCAATGGGTACTAAGAGCAGAGCCAAAGGCGAAAAAATCTGATGGAACTGCTTATACCGCTATGGATTTACGTGAAATTCAGGATTGGGTAGTTCGGCCTCAGTTGCAGCGTGTACAAGGTGTGGCTGAAGTGAACAGTATTGGCGGTTTTGAAAAAAACTATGTGGTATCACCTGACTTCAGCTACATGCAACAGCTTAATATCTCTTTAGAACAGCTACAGCAGGCTCTAAACCAAAATAATGAAAATAGAGGAGCAGGATTTATTGAAGATAATGGACAGCAACTTACAGTCCGTATTCCTTGCACACTCAACAACATTTCAGATATTGAGAATACTTTAGTCACCAGTTCCAGTGGTCGTGCCATTCGGGTCAGTAACATTGCGCAAGTTTCCATAGGACATGATCTAAGAACAGGTGGCGCAACCTATAATGGTGAAGAAACTGTTCTGGGAATTGCCATGATGGCAATGGGAGAAAATAGCCGGACTGTTTCTAAAGCGGTAGATGCCAAAATCCGGGATATTCAAAACAGTTTACCCAAGGGAGTATTTATAGAAACGGTCTATGACCGTACGTCTCTGGTTGAAAAAGCGATTAAAACTGTACAGAAAAATCTGGTTGAGGGAGCGGTACTTGTTATTGTTATACTATTCTTATTTTTGGGAAACATACGAGCAGCTCTGATTACCGCCTGCGTTATTCCGCTCTCCATGCTATTTACCTTAACAGGAATGGCACAAAAAAATATTAGTGCTAATTTGATGAGTCTGGGGGCACTAGATTTTGGAATTATTGTTGATGGTGCAGTGGTAATTGTTGAAAACTGTATACGCCGTTTGGCCCATGCACAGCAGTTACTTAAACGTCCATTAACACAAAGTGAGCGATTTAAAGAGGCGTTTTTAGCTGCTCGACAGGCACGACGTCCCCTGATTTTCGGGCAGCTTATTATTTTAGTGGTGTATTTACCAATTTTTGCTTTAAGTGGTATAGAAGCGAAAATGTTCCATCCGATGGCTTTGACTGTAGTCCTGGCACTGATTGCTGCAATGATTCTGTCTATAACTTTTGTCCCTGCTGCAGTCGCTTTATGGGTTAAAGGAGATATTCGCGAAACTGAAAGTGGCTGGATGACTTCGCTCAAGAAATCTTATGAAAAGACTTTAAATGTTGCTTATGAATATAAAGCAGTAGTCTTAACATTTGCTATTTGTCTTCTGGTGGTTACAGGTGTTTTAACTACTAAACTTGGGAGCGAGTTTGCGCCACAGCTTGGTGAAGGTGATTTTGCCGTACAACAATTACGTTCTCCTAGTACAGGATTAGAAGAATCTTTACGTATGCAGGAAAACACAGAAAAGCTTTTATTAAAGAATTTTCCTGAAATTAAAGCAGTATTTGCACGTACCGGCACCGCTGAAGTCGCAACAGATGTCATGCCACCTAATATTTCTGATGGCTATATCATGCTTAAACCAAATGAAAAATGGCCTGACCCTAAAGAGAGCATTGATGAGCTCCGATCCCGGATGGAAAGTTACCTTGCAACAATTCCGGGGAATAACAGTGAATTTTCTCAACCGATTGAGCTGCGTTTTAATGAGTTAATTTCAGGGGTACGTAGCGATGTAGGAGTCAAGATTTTTGGTGATGATATGCAAGTTCTCAATGGCGAGGCTGCTAAAATTGCCAAAATTATTCAGCAGGTCGCAGGAAGCAGTGCGGTAAAGGTTGAGCAAACCTCAGGTTTGCCTTTACTCAATGTTGAGGTTGATAAGTTTTTAGCTTCGCAATATGGCTTAAGTGTTAAATCTATTCAAGATGTGGTAGCTACTGCCATTGGCGGACAGCAGGTTGGAGAAATTCTGGAAGGAGACCGCCGTTTTGATTTCGTTATTCGTTTAAGAGATCAGGACAGAAATGTGGCTGATGTTTCCCAATTGCCAATACGACTCCCAAATGGCGGCAGTATTATATTGTCTGATGTCGCAAAAGTTGCCAGTATTGAAGGTATCAATCAGGTAAGTCGTGAGAACGGTAAACGCCGTATGGTTATCACTGCCAACGTTGAAGGGCGAGACTTGGGCTCATTTATCAGTGACTTGCAGACACAGCTTAAAACCTATGATTTACCAAGTGGCTACTGGATAGAATATGGTGGCCAGTTTGAAAATCTGGCTTCAGCTAAAACCCGTATGCAAATTGTTATTCCATTGGCTCTAATTACGATTTTTATTTTATTGATAGCAGTTTTTCATAATATGAAAGACAGTTTTCTGGTATTCACAGGTGTTCCTTTTGCATTGACGGGAGGAGTTCTGTTTCTCTGGCTGAGAGATATTCCATTATCCATGTCAGCAGGGATTGGATTTATTGCTTTATCTGGTGTGGCTGTACTGAATGGTCTGGTAATGCTGACGTTTATTAAAGAGTTACGCTTGAAGTACAACTTGCATGAAGCGGTATGGCAGGGGGCGATTTTACGATTGCGTCCTGTATTAATGACGGCTTGCGTGGCATCACTGGGCTTTGTTCCTATGGCGCTTGCTACAGGTACAGGTGCTGAAGTACAAAGGCCCCTTGCAACTGTAGTCATCGGTGGAATTATATCGTCTACCTTGCTCACACTTGTACTGTTGCCTATTCTCTATAGATGGGTGAATAGTCCTCAGAGGTAAAGTGAGTCTTATGAAAGCCTTTGACTGTTCAAAGGCTTTCTTTTAAAGGTAATTTTATAGTAGAAAAATTTCAAAAGTGTAAATATATAATAAGTGACTTCAGGAGAAGTAGGTCCAAGCTTTAACTGCTATTTAGAATAATAATCCTCAGAGAGTAGAACGAATTCACATGAAAAGACTTATATATAAAAAATGCTGAATGGTGAAATAGGGGCTATGTATTAAATAAGCCATGAGATTTATTTCTGTATAGCTTAATTAAGTAGCTGAACAGGTACAGCAAGATTCAAGTCTGGGTTTAATCCTGTTTCAGCTACTATATACACTTATCCTGTTTATTGATCAGCTCTATGGAGACTTAACGAAAGCTCATCCCAACATTGTATTGCTGTTTCCATTGCTTGCATTTTGACAGGGCCAAAACCCCTTACATCTGCAGGTAATTTAGCGATTTGCTGAGCAACAGATAAATCATAATTTTCAGGTGCAGAAGTAATGGATTTCACAAATGTGATATAACGATCACGCCAAGCCTGTTCTTTTTGTCGTTCTTGCTGTAACGCAAAGGGATCAAGGAACGTTTCCCGAAGCCACTGCAGTCGTCCAAGAATCATCATTGGAATGCGCATCCAATATCCGAAAGCACGTTTGCGTATAGTACCATGAGCCCCCAAAGCTGGAGGTGCTAAATGATAAGTTAAACGCAGACCTTGACCAAACTGCGCTTCAATAGACTGTTTAAAACTTTTTCCTGTGAGTAAGCGTGCAACTTCGTATTCATCTTTATATGCCATGACTCTATATAGCTGAGTCGCTATTGTTCCAGTCAGGTCTTCTGGTAAGACTTTGGCAGCCTGTTCCACAAGTGCCCGATACTGGGCTGCATAATCCTGATTCCAGTACTCGACAAGGCGAGAAGAGCGGTCTTCAACTAATTCGGCCAATGTAGCTGGTTTATTCTTTACTGTTATTGTTGCAATAATGCGTTTTGCTAAGTCAGGATCACTCATCAGATGACAACCGATGCGGAAAGCTTCAAGATTTTTTTCAGCTGCAGTGGCATTAAGATAGATGGCCTTTTCAATACTTTCACGATTTAACGGGATCTGACCTGATTGCCAAGCCATTCCAAGTAGTATCTGATTTGCAAAGATTGCATCACCCAGCACTAGTGTAGCAATACGTGTTACGGGCAAAGATAAGAGTTTTCCTTGTGTAGTGCGATTACGCAGCCGATTAATCAAGTCAGTAATGGGAGCATACCAGTCACGAGACTCAAGGAAATCAGATGTAGGGGAACCATCTTCATTGACTATTACCATAGCCTCGGCCTTTAAGCGAGAAAGTGCTGCATTGCTACCTGCGACAATAGGATCTGCACCGATTAAAAGATTACATTGACCAGCAGGGATCTTGGTAGCAGAGATTTGATCATCTTCTGTAGCGAGCTGTACGTAAGAATAAACCGTACCACCTTTCTGAGCCAGTCCAGCCATATCCATAATACGTGCAGCTTTACCCTCCAAATGAGCAGCCATTCCAAGTAAAGCGCCTGCGGTAACCACACCTGTACCACCAACACCACCGACCATTATACGTACTGGTTGTTGATCGAGTTCAGGAAGAATTGGCTTCTCAGGCCAGCCAGCTTCTATACCTTTGAATATTTCCGGGCGTTTCATATCGCGAGTATGGACTGTCACAAAACTTGGACAGAAACCTTCTACACAGGAAAAGTCTTTATTACAGCTACTCTGATTGATTTGTCGTTTCGTTCCTAACGCTGTTTCAACGGGTTCAACAGATAAGCAGTTAGATTTTCTGGAACAGTCACCACAGCCTTCGCAAATATCAGTATTGATAAAGACTCGCTCTGCAATATCCGGATAAGCGTTGCGTTTACGGCGGCGGCGTTTTTCACTGGCACAAGTTTGAACATAAATTAGCGCCGTAACGCCTGAAATTTCACGTAATTTGCGTTGAACATCATCCAACTCATTTCTGTGGTAAATTTCTACGTGAGGCGCAATACCTTCTTCTGTATGAATCAGCTCAGGTTCATCTGTAACAATCACTTGTTTTTTGATTCCCTCAGCATCAAGTTGTCGTGTTAACTGCGCCACGCTGAGATGACCATCGACATGCTGCCCGCCGGTCATTGCTACTGCATCGTTATAGAGAATCTTGTAGGTAATATTGAGTTTTGCAGCAATTGCTTGACGTATTGCAAGATAACCTGAATGGAAATAAGTTCCATCTCCCAGATTAGCAAAAATATGCTTTTCGTTGGTGAAATGAGAGGCACCAGCCCAACTCACACCTTCACCACCCATCTGCGAGAAGGTCTCTGTACCACGATCCAGTGAAACAGCAATAAAATGACAACCAATTCCCCCTAATGCACGGCTACCTTCTGGTAATGCGGTTGATGAATTATGAGGGCAGCCACTACAGAAGAAAGGTTTGCGTTCTGCAATATCAAGAACACGACGTGATTCCTGTTCTGCTTTTTCTAACAGCTCAACTCTGTTTTGGATTTGTGTTTTTAAGCTTTCTGGAATCTCCAGTTTCAAGAATCGAGCTGCCAGCATTTTGGCAATAGGTTCAGGCTGAAATTCATAATGACCAATCAAAGGCGCTTCATCAATAGATGTACTCCATTCACCCTTTCCATCACAGGCTTTACCGATGACACGAGGGCGCTTGGCATCTGAAAGTGCATATAGCTCGTCTTTAATCTGTGCTTCCAGGATAGGGCGTTTTTCTTCTACAACGATAAGTTCCTCTAAACCTTCGGCAAATTCACGAAGACCTTGAGGTTCCAGGGGCCAAATCAGCGCAACTTGGTATACTCTCAGTCCGAGCTGTTGGGCTGTCTGACCTTCAATTCCTAGAATACGTAACGCTTCAATTGTATCTAAATAACCTTTACCACTTGCTACAATACCAATACGTGCATCAGGACAATGCCATGTCACCTGATTCAGTTCATTTTCACGCGCATAAGCCAACACAGCGGGTAAGCGATATTTATAAAGACGTTCTTCTTGCTGAATGCCGTGATCTGGCCAACGAATATTTACGCCATCTTCAGGCATTTGAATATTTTTGGGTAATACAGGAATGACCCGATCTAAATTAACATGAACAGAAGCAGAGGTTTCGACGATTTCACTGACTAATTTCATCGAAGTCCATACACCTGCAAAGCGTGACATTGCTACCGCATGAGCACCTAAATCAAGAATATGTTGTATTGAAGTAGGATAAAAAATTGGAATGCCACAACCAATCATGACATGTTCTGACTGGTGTGGAATACTAGAAGATTTACAAGAGTGATCATCTCCAAAGAAGGCAACCACGCCACCTTGCTTTGATGTTCCTGCAAGATTGGCATGACGGAGTACATCTCCAGAACGATCTACACCAGGGCCTTTGCCATACCACCAGGCGGTTACCCCGTCATATTTACCTTGACCTGCGAGATTGGCTTGTTGCGTACCCCAAATTGCAGTAGCAGCTAGATCTTCATTTACACCAGGCTGAAAAACAACATGATGGTCTTTAAGTATATTTTCAGCCTGCCAGAGAAAATTGTCATAATTCCCTAAAGGGGAACCACGATAACCAGATATAAAACCAGCAGTATGATAACCGTTTAAAGTATCCCGCCGTATTTGCGCGAGTGGTAAACGCACCAATGCCTGGATACCTGTCATGTAAGCAGTACCGTTATCACTTAGATATTTGTCTTCAAGTGATACGTCCTTAGTTAAAATCTTATTTGGAGTAAATTTTGTAGATATATTCATTTATGTCTCCTTAGAATCTTGTAGTTCAAGCTACTTTATGTTCAACATCCGGTTGAATATTTGGAGTAAATGACATACTTAAAAAAGGATTGATCAGTTTAATTAAAAATAATGGAACTGATTAATGTATGTACATTAATGTCATTGTGGTTGATCCATACTGGTGCAACAATGCGTAATTAAGAAAAAGATATTTACGTTATGCGCAAAAATCTTGATGGTGGATTGCTACATGCAATGCATGCTTTTCTAAAAGTCATTGATAGTGGGAGTTTTACGGCTGCTGCAGAGCAGATGGAGCTTACAACAGCGCAAGTGTCCCGACTTATTAGCGAGTTAGAAGGGCGTTTAGGCACAAAATTACTACAGAGATCTACGAGGCAGCACGCATTAACCGATATTGGTGCAAGTTATGCAGAGCAGTGCCGGCAAGTACTTGCGATGGTAGAAGAAGCTGAAACTCAGGCAATGGGAATGGCAACCGAACCGCAGGGGAGGTTACGTGTTTTGAGCATGGGAAGCTTCGGACATCATTATGTATCACCAGTAATGGCGGAGTTCTGTCAAAACCATCCAAAGCTTACGGTTGAGTACCGTACTTCACAGAATGTGCCAGACCTGTTAGGTAAAGGAATTGATGTAAGTTTATATCTTACGGAATCATTGACTGACTCAAGATTTGTTGCTCGTCAAATTGGGACAATATTTTCATTACTTTGTGCATCACCAGCCTATTTAAAAAAATACGGTGAACCAGAATCATTAGATGACCTGCAAAAGCATGCCTGCTTAAGATTGGTGAACCCATCTATTACACCACAATGGCATCTCATCAGTAAAAATAGTTGTTCGTACCAAGTCGATATTACAGGACCATTAATTGCAGACACACCAGAATTATTACTGGATATGGTACAGCAAGACATGGGTATTGCTTTGCTTCCAACTTTTACTGTTATCGAAGCTGTACGTACTGGACGATTATGTCGCGTTTTAGCAGACTGGAGATCACCTGATATTGGTGTTTATACCTTATTACCATCACGTCATTTTATTGATGCTAAAACAAGAGCATGGTTAAGGTGGGTCGATCAGCATATTTCGCCTAAGATTCAGAATGATACAGAATATTTTTTATAACTCTGATTCACTGTCAAAATTATTAAGATATAAAATCAGAAGGGTTCTGTGATAAACAATTTATAAAACAGTCAGCTATCTTTATAAATGTACGAAATACTATGGACCATGCTATAACATTTGCGAAATTTCGTATTAGGTAATTATGCATTAGGATACTTATCAATGTGAATTAGATGCAGGTATTCACGTTGCTGAGCTATAGCAACAAACAGTGTTGTGCAGGCTACAGTCTCAGATATCCTAGTTAACTTATGTTCACCTAAAATCTAGTTCACAAACTAAAAATTAAAATTTCCAATGAAAATTAAATATTTACATTTAAGATTTCTTTTATTTCAAAAGTTTTGTTCATGAACTGAAGATAGAACGTTCATAATTTCGAAAAGTGGCACTTATTACCACAATTTTTTATCTAAACTAGATTTCTTGCATGGTGACAATCGATATATTAGAGATACCAAGTCCTGTCAGAACCTTAAAATGATGCGTCTTCTCATCAGGAGAGTAAAAAGTTGCGGTCCATTTTGCATCAGCTTTAACAGATTTAACTAATTCTTCAAAATAAGGCAAATCAACTTCTGCCATAGAATGGCCAAGAATATAAATTTCGCTAATATCAGTAAGACTTGAAAAAAAGTCTTTGTTTTTTCCAATGATTATTTCTGTATTTTTGAAGGTTCTTGAAAAGTACTCTTTAATAGTTTGTTTACCAAGTTCAAAAGAATAATCATATTGTTCAGCCTGATAGTTGTTCCAGTCCTCAAGTTCCTCTTCACTTAATCCTAAAGGTGGTACAGCTGGACTCTCTTTAAAGTTATCTGGAGTAATACCATGTCCAAGAATAAGATTTTGCTTATTATTTTCAGATTTTTCGTGAATAAATAAGACATTATCATTTGGTACTTTATAGTATTTAGCAAGGGTATCTGTATAGTTAAATGTTAGGTAGGTCGCATTTTTATCTAAATTTATAATTTTATCTTTGCTTATAATTGGAAAATCCACAGCTAATATAAACTCATTAAATGCTTTATATAAATCTGTTGTTAAGTAATTCAGAGTTTTTTCCATTTCAATTTGAAATGAATAACGATCTCTATCTCTAAAAGTATCAGAAGCATAGTCTGGCATAAAATCTGTATTTGCTTCAAGAACAGAATCTATATTTAGTCCAGCCATATTGGACTCAAAGTCTGACCATAAAGGATCTGAAATTGAAGAAGCGTTTTTAGGATCTAAATCTGTAAAACCATAGTGCTCTAACAAAAGCTCATATACTGCTCGGTAATTTTTTTTAAGATAAAGACCAAAAGATGAATATTGAGTATCAAGTCCATGATAAATATCAAAACCATTACCAATTATATATAGCTTCATTTTATTCACCATTAACATCTAGTTCTTTAAAGGAAAGTGTTTCTGAATTCTCATTAGTTAGCTCAAAGTAAGGTTGCTCAAAGTACAACTCACTGATATATGCTTTTGCTTTTAGCCCATCATCGTAAGCTAGTGTTAAATTGGCAGTATAAATTTGTTTATGTCTAATGACTGATTCATTATCAAGTACG
Organism: Acinetobacter sp. UBA6571; assembly: GCF_002434085.1. Classification (NCBI taxonomy): domain Bacteria; kingdom Pseudomonadati; phylum Pseudomonadota; class Gammaproteobacteria; order Moraxellales; family Moraxellaceae; genus Acinetobacter; species Acinetobacter sp. UBA6571. Next base: position 37,984 of record NZ_DJJJ01000030.1, read on the forward strand.
AATACATATTGTTTTTCTTCATGATCCCAAGGGGAACGATCATAATCTGAAAAACGATAATCTGCTGTAACTATCACTTCAAAATCTACAATATATTCTGCCCATTCGGGATTCACTGTCTGTAGAGTCTTATTTGTAATAGTCAGCGATTCAATATCGACTGAGTTTATAACCTCATCATAAGGATCAGCATCTTCATAAATAAACTCTCCATCTTCAAGATAATTTAAAGCAAGATCTTTTATCTCTTCTTTCAAAAGTTCAAATACTTCATCAGCAAATCTAATTGGCTCTTCATATGCTTTATCACTACGAATTATCAAATTAATTAAATCATCTACCGATCTTAGATGTAAAAAATTAGGTTCTTTATCACAAAATGATTGCATATCACCGTCTGAGCTCACAATATAAACAGAGTGTCCTCTTGCTAAACTAATATTTTTTATAGCTTCTAATACAAAAGCATCAGGGAACTCATGTTTTTTTGATTCTTTATTAAATGGTGGCAATTTTTCAAAATAAGCATCAAATATTAGTTTTGGATCTACAGAACTTACACTTATGGTTTCTACAGACCGATTATCTAAAAATTCTAGAAATTTCTTATGTACCAGATCATAGATTTCATTACCATCAATCTTGGAAAATATGCCGTAACAATCAAGTTCAGGTGTATTTCTTAGAAAAATTGCCTCTCTTTGTACTTCCTTGATTTTAGCAACTGCAGATAATGACTTTTTCTTTAAATGTGATTCAACTTCCCTTATCGTAACATCTGTAATTAATAAGTGAATTTTTTCCTGTTCAATCAGCTCTTGAAGACGTCCTAATGCATGTTGCCCGAATTGGTAATTCTTATTTTCATAGGCAGAAGTATCCAGAAAAACTAGTCGTGTTTCTAATTCTGTATTAAATGTCATCGTTAAACCTAACTTTCATCAAATAATTAAATTTCAATCGTTAATTCTTCAAACTGAAAATCACTATAATCTCGCTCTTTTGAAGCAATATTTACTTTACAAACATATTTAAATTCAGTTTCAGTATTTCCTATGTATTGAAAATATTGTGGATAAAGTAATGTATAGGTTGCACATTTAGGCTTTATTTTAGATGGATAAGTTCTATTCCATTCTTCATTCCAATAACCTGATACACCAACTTCCATATTATCTAATAAATACCTAATGAGCTTATTATCTGAACAACCTATAATTTTAAACTCAGTGTCGGGAATGATAGGGACATATATTCCTCTTGAATCTTGCTCAACAGACCAATGTCCATATCTATGACGAGGATAAGCTGTTCCAATAAAAGGAAAACCATCAGAAGCTGTAGATTGAGATCTAGATCTAATAAACTGAAACTCTAATTTTTTTTCTAGATCCAATCCAATAGAAGCAATTTGAGATCTATCAGATGCCTTACTTTTATCATTTCTTAACGTGCAAGTAATATCTAACTGTAATTTAGAGCTAATTTTTAATGGAAATGACAAAGCCCCTAAAATTTTTCCCTCATTGCTTGTATTGCAAACTCGAATTAATTTTCTAAGATAATCTTTAAGAGATTCAATACTATATTCATCTTGAGAATTCCATTTTGTAAACCACATCACTCTAGATGGTAAGAAATTTAAATATGCTGTCTCGAGTGGCAAAGCTTTTATTGAATAGAAATTAGCATATTCATCGGGCATTCCATAACGAAGTTTAGCAACCTCAAATACTCTTAAATATGCAGATCTGGCTCTATGGCTATTTAATGTGTAAAACTGACCAGTGTTATCTCTTTCTAAAAAATATTGATATGTGTCATGAAGCCTAGGCTCATGAATAAATGTTTTGTTCCATTCATGCTGAAAATCTTCAGTCAAGGGAATAAAATATTTTTCTTCGAGATCTTCACAAGTACTTAAATACATAAGTGGAAATTCAGATCCAAGGTTTTTTCTGAAATTAGATTCTCTTTCAATCAAGCCCGAATCAATATCAAAGTTTCCTTGGTAATAACCGTAGTTGCAGTTTTTAGAGTCTATAGCATTCAATAATTGATCAGATAAACAAGATCTAGAAAAGACATATTCTCCGAGAACAATAGTTGGATGATAGCCTTTCTGACAAGCCATCCAAAATACACACAAAATTTCAACAACTTCAGATTCTAATTTCTTAGACTTCAAACTTTCTAATAATCTAGCTTCGACAATTTTTTGAGTGTCATTTACAGTTAACAAAGTAGACAGTTCACTTGCAGTCCATTGCTTAATACTCGTGAACGGCCACTGTAACCTAGTAACAAGTAACGCTATAGCTATTTCATGTTCATCTAAATTCTCATTCCAATTCCAACTTGGTGTCTGCAAATTCAGATTCCGAGTTTCTTCTTTTAGAACCTCAATCATTACTTCAATAAATGATTTTGCTTCTTCTATACGATCAAGTTGTATTAGCAGATAAACTAATCGGGACGATGGAATCACAAGTCCTGTATTTAAGACCTTGTTATTCTGAGTAGATAGTTGGATGAAATCATCTGCTTTTTCTTTATATTCTTTAGCAACAATATCTAAACGTTTGAAAGTATGTTCAGTAGACTCAAACCAATGATTAAACCACCCACCTTTATTGGATTGGGCTTTAACAAGAACGTCAAATGCAAAATTTTTCCCCCTAGTAGATTTTGCAATTTCATAGATAGGGTCAAGTAGTAAATTTTCATCTTTGTTATGTAGATCATTATCTTTGATATAATTCCAAACATATTTAATGAAGTCAGATATTTTTACTTTGGGTTTCCAATATTCCATCCATGGTAGTAAATGGTCTCTGTTTTTATAATCTGACTTAATCCATGTCAAAAAATCAGGAAATTTTTCTAATGGATAATCCTCATAGCTTATAGTATTAGGAATTTCATCTTTAGATGAATTTTTAGCATCATTATTGTACTTAGAAAGACTCTCCATTCCATTGTGATCTAATGCGATATTAGTTAACTCTTTCACACGGTCTATATTTGAATTATTTATTAATGCATATAGATCATCTTGTGAAAGCCCAGTTCGGCAAATTGATTCCCAAACACGGGACGACAAGTTTGGTAAATTACTTAATATATGATGAAAAGAATTTTCTGCATTGTGCCAATCACCATTTTTAACTTCCCATTCAAACTTAGAAGTCAAGCACGATAAATTAAGGCTAGACAAAAGTTTCGTATATTGTGGTAAGGCATGTCTGGTTTCTTTACCATCAGTATATTCCAAAATTTGGGTCACTTCTGAAGAGATTTCTTTTAAGTAGAATAGGGCATCTCTTTGATTTTTTTGAGATAGATATTCAATTGAATCAAGCACCTCAAAAATACCTAGATCTTTACGCCAACCATACCCTAATATTAGATCCCAGCATTGATAAGAATATAGCTTGATGTATTCTGGTTTCTGATGAAGTAATGCAATTTTTGCTAAATTGGAAAAGTAATCACATCTTTCATTGGTTTCCTGAATTTCTTGAGCAAATCTTTCATTAATAATTTCAAATAAGTATTCAATAGTCTCCATATCCAAATACTTAATATTTTGCTCAGCATACCATTCAATAAACCAATAAATATTAAAATATTCTTTTTCTTCTACACCTTTAAAATTAGACAGGCTAATACTTTTTTTATTAATGATTAAATTTAGAGTTAAGCAAATCTCAAACCAATTGTTTCTAAATCGGTTTAACTCTCCTTCATCTTTATAATTTTCATGAATAGGAAGATCTGAACTATTTAATAATGAATATATGTCTATAAATTTAATTTCTTCATCATATTCAATAAGTTTTACGATATGGTCACCCAATTCTACTAATAAGTTGTATAGAGGGGCTTTTACGGAATTACTATAACTTCGTATATGGAGATGACAGAAACTTCCTTGGGATGCTAAGTGTTGAAAGAAGTTCTCGAAAAAGTAATCTTTATAATTAAAGACTAGTTGATCACTTTTAAATATTAGATATTGTTCTTCATCTTCATCTTCATCTTCATCTTCATCTTCATCTTCATCTTCATCTTCATCTTCATCTTCATCTTTGCAAATTAAATAGCTTTGCTTGAATAAATTATTTTCTAAAATTTGAACAACTTTTCCTAGAGTGGATGCCTCGAACAACTCTTGATTTTCTAAACATCCAAGTTCAACTTCCTCAATAGAACCTAGAATTATTATTTGCTCTGCTATCATCTTCTGGATGTCTTCATTCTCTATTACATTGAAAACATCTAGCAATTGTTCAAAATTATCATTCAAACAATTTATTTGGCACAACAATGTCATCCATTCTTCATTCCACGTTTTAATTGAATCTTTTTTGATAAGAGAAGGAATATACTTATCATCATTTAAAATTTTAGTATGCAGCATTATTTTTAAATTTTTATTATAAATATCATCATGTTGATGACCATTGTGCAAACGCTCTTCACTTAGAAATCTTTCACGACACCAGTTTGCAATTGATAAAGCTTGGGGCTTCTCATTTCTATGCCATAAGGCTATTGATAGAATTCCTAAATCAGCTACTGAAAGTTGGTGACGTAAGGAAATTAACTCATTGATTGCAGACTGTGGGGCAGTGGTTAGAAATATAATTTTTAACTGATTAAAATCAGTTGGTTGATATTGAGGGCCGTTTAATAAACGTGTTTTTATCGATCTATGTTTGTATGCCTCAGCATACTGTCGTTCTTTAAAGGCAACCTTTTCAGCTTGAGTTAGTAAGTCGATAAAAATTTGGGGATCATACCCCTCTACTAATCGCTCGATAATCCAATCACGTGTTAGGCCACTTCTTAAAGGGCTAGTATTACCAAGTAAAGCATGGCAATACCATAACCATCTCTGTTTTAATGACTCAGGTGCATCATGCTCGAGCCAAGTGCACAGAGGTACTAATAATGATTCAATGATTTCATCATGGTTTTCTCTGCTTTTGACAAAAACACTCAAGCTTTCATGAAATGGCCTTAAACCAGATAAAGATTCATGTAGCAAAAAAATTACTGAATTTATATCTAAGAATGAATCAGAAAAAATTTTATTAAAAGAAGTTCTAGGCCAGAAAAAATTAAAATTTACAACAAGATGTAGTATATTTTTTTGCTTATGATTTAGCGTATGCCAAATCGATAGATAATACTCTTCGATATCCCCGCCGCTATGCATAGGAAGCTTATTGATTTGCCATTCATTAATGGGAAGTAGGTTAGTTCTTAGATATTCACAAGTATAGATCAGTTGTAACGGATAACCATGTGTAGAATTTAATAGTGCTGAAGAAGCCTTAGCGATGATTTCATTTTTATTTCCATAATTATTCGTTATTAATGCTCCATCTTTTATTCTTTTAGTTACATAAACTAAAATAGCGTTGCCAGACATAGGGGGAAGGTAAGTCCAGTTTTTCTTAGGACATAGAGTTAAAAGTTTTTTTGGTAGATATTCATCATCTACAGGTTGCGTACCAACAATAATTTTAAGATTATCTGGTAATGGCAATAGTGTTTTGAAAAGCTCTTCTAATGGATTGATATTCCGATTATTATCTCGCCAAACATGATCCAAACCATCAATAATAAGTATGAAAGGTTTTCCACTTTTTTTATAGTAACACCCGCATTTTTCAAGAATATTAGTTAAATTTTCAGGGTTTTCATGAGATAAAACTTCAATTCCATTATGAAATCTTCTGATTTGTGAATAGAGTGATTCAGCAATAACTCTTAAAGAAAGTCTATCCTGTGTTCTATCACTAGTAGAAATAAAATAATGATGTCTGATATAGGGGATATTCTTTTCTTCTAATTCATTACAAAGGTAACTTAGATATGTACTTTTACCTAAGCCAGGGCTACCAGTCAGCACCTGTATATCTGTGATATCTTCGCTAAGAATTTTACTAATAAAATTTTTATGAAAATTCTCATCTGGCAATACGTAATCATCTGAAGTATGAAAACTTTGAGGTATAGGTTGAGGTCGTTTTGTATGGATAACTGAACGTAGTATATCTAATGTAATCCATCCTTCTGGTGCAGGATAATTTTTAATTGTTGCCCATTTTTTAGCCTCATCCTTAAGACAAAGATAACCTAATTCATCACTAAATTTAAGAATTGAGGTTTTGACCTGATTCTCAAGTACTGAATAAATCGGATCATCATAAGCGATTTTTAAATTCTCAATAAAAGTTTTAGCTTCACCTTTATTACCTAACTGCTTAATGATTTCATCTTGAATATTTGTAGGTATCAAATCAAATTGAATATAAGGTGTTCCTTGAAAACAAGGTTCTACATCTCGTGCAAGGCGCTTATTTGTTACTAAATTGATCGAATTTATTTGATCTAATGGTATCCGCTTGTAGGCATCATATATTTTTCTTAAAATACTTTTTGAACGTTCAGTTTTTCCTGACTTTTTAAGAATCCAATCCCAAGAAAATTCATTCTCTTCTTTTTCTGGAGAGGGTGAATATTTGACTTGGTAGTAGTCATATTTGTTATCTTTTCTGACACAAATTACGTCATCTAATGCTTGTGGGGTATAGTCAGTATCATCAGTCGCTTCAAATAAAACTTTCTGGTATTTGTCTGGGAAATTTAGCCAATCAGCAAGAACACTTACACCAAATAGCGTTTGATAATCATAGCCTTTATATGTAATCGCAGTACTTTTAATATTATCTTTAAGCATAAATTTGATGATTTTAAGAAATTTTTAATGTCTAAAGTATACCTACTTTTATCTTAATCCAAAGTTAGAATTAAATAAAAAAATGAAAATTTCTTAATTATAATCAATACAATATGATTAGATAATTGGGGGGGACATCATTTTTCATCGTTGTTTTGAGGATAACCATATATGATTTCTGAAAATTTCATCATGGTAGCAAAAAAGCATGGGCACTTTACCAAAAATTGAATCAGTACTGTTAGAAATCCATCAAAGTCTTGGTGGTAATACCTCATATTCGACAGTTCAAAAGAATAAATTTGCCACTGGGAAAATCAGTATCAGTAAGCAATCTGATATGATGAAAAAAATTATTTTATCTATTTTTGAAAAACTCAATGTTCGCCCTGAGTCTTTTGATGCCATTTGGCAATCATTAACCAATATTGCAAATGCCTATAAAGGTCTTGAGCTCAAAACTTGGACATTTAATGCTGATCAAAAACAAATTAACTGGATGCTTTTAACGCATTTCTTAGTACCAGGTTTAGCACGGTTTTCGGCATTCCAAGCTATTGAGACCCCTTTTGATAAAGGTATGTCAGGTGGTCGTTTCTGGTATTTACCAGAGGTGGTTGAAAGTGATGGTGATAAAAAGCTAATTCTACCTGTGCCACAAGTCATTGACTGGTTAACAGATCTACTAGGAACAGATGTAGACAATGTTGCCAACCATAGCCTAGATATAGACATTCAAAATTTACGACGTTCTCTCTATAACTGGAAGAATGGTACAAATACTATTCGTTACAGCTCTATTTATGAATATTTCCCAGAAGGGCTATGTTTAGATTTTGAAGGTGCCTTTACCCTAAATGAAACTATCACTCTGGATGAGCAATTTAATCAAGCATTAGCTTTTATCAACAAAAAGGAACTAAATGCTCAAAAGCTTAAATTTGAAATTCCTTTGTCTGAGGAAATCCTTACTCATATTTTGCAGGGGAACGTAAATGAAGAAGAAAAAACTAGATTAATTGAATGCTTATTAAATCGCTATTCAGCACCTTCTATAGAAGTTATTCGCCAACGCCTAATTGTTGCTAGTACAGTGCAGGATATTTATCACCGATTAGTCAAATCTCTGTGTCCTGACGTAGATAAGTATTGTGTTGACCTCAAGAAAAACAAAGTCCTACAACTATTTGCATTATATAAAGGTGTTTATAACCTTACTATTGAGGCATGGAGAAATTGTAGAGATAAAGGTGAATTTGCAGAAGATATGTGGTTTGAAGCTCATTTACCTGAATGGGATAAACAAAGCATATTTCTTTCAATTCTACCCTCTAGTAAAGAAACAGGTATTGATGAGCTAGCAACATATCTGAGCTATAGCTTCCGTATCAATGCAAGCGATGTACTTGATGATGTAATTGATCATGATCCGGAATCATGTGCTGAAATTGCTGAACGCACTGTACGTAAACTCCATAACTTTTATGAAGAACAAACCAAAACTCAAGAGTTGAAAGCTCGCATGCAACAAAGCTCACCATGGAGAGCTTTACATAATGAACAGAATTACTGGGTAGTAAGTGGCGTAGCTCAGTCACCAGAGCTACCTATTCACTTGAAAGAAATGACCGCTAAGCGTATGAGAGAACTGGCTAATACGCCTATAGAGAAAATTCTAGTTGTTATCCCCGAGCTTGCTTACTATTTAAATGGTGAAAGTAAAAACAGACCTAAAGATTGTAAAAATAAGGTTGAAGCTTTACTTGATCAAGCAGAAAAAACCGAAGGATATGATTTATGGAAGTTTGCTATTTTACAGTACAAAGCTAAGCACTTATTGGCACAAAATAATTTTGATGAGGCATCAAAATATTTCAGAGATGCACTAGAAGAGAGTTTTAAAGGCAGTTATGGCCTAATGACTGGAGAAATTGCACGAGATTGTTTAGCTGTAGCAGTAGCGAATCAAAAACTTATCACAAACAATCACGAAAAATATTATCGTGAAATGCTTAGTGGTGGAATGATAGAAAGTGATCAAATTCCTTCTATAGAGGAAGTAGCACGTTGGGCATATTCTTATTTCTGGGAAGATCTTTATAAACCGTATCCTGGAATCAAGTCTCAACAACCACTTGGTCAAACTCTGGTAAAACCAGCTTTGGATAAACTTTTTCCTTTGCTAGAACAACATAATTTAGCAGGATTGAAGGATTGGCTAAATTCTAATAAAGCTTTGTTTAAATCTAATCTTCCTGACGTTGAAGGCAACTCAATGCTCATGCTGATGCTGAAGCTATTTCTCAAAGTTCAAAAAGTGATGGATGCTAAGATAGTAGAAGCTTGGGAAAACTTATTAAAAGATATTTTTGAAAAATATCCAAAACAACTGGATATTCCAGACCTAAAAGGCCAAACACCATTAATGTTGGCTGTCGAGGCTCGTGAAACGATGTTAGTTGAACAGATGCTAGTGGCAGGAGCCGATGCAAATATTCAAAATTATCAAGGGATGACGGCATTACATACAGCTTGTAAAATTAGATCTCCAAAAGTTTTTGATGCCTTCTGTACTGACTCTTCTGATTGGAATTTGAAAACAATGGATGGAAGATTACCGTTACATACTGCTTGTTGGTCTGGAAATATTTATGCTGTCGAAAAGTTAGTAGAATTAGTGCCGAAACAACTTCGGGAAAAAGATCATGCTGGATTCACACCATTAGAATTGGTTGAATACCTCATAGAGAATCCTGAGGCGTTAGATATATTGAGACTGCAAAGTAGAAAAAATGGTTACTCTTGTGGGACACAACAAGAACTGGAAAAAATTCTTGAAGTTTTAGAGCAAAATTTATCTATGAACAGTTAATTTCTCTCTTTAAAGCCCTGTAGATACTGATGTACAGGGCTTCTTCATATTAATACCTATAAACTCTTTGAATATTCCTCTGATGGATTTGAACTCCAAGAACTATAAAGAATACTAAAGCCACCATAGGTATTAACCACATACCATGTTTAACAAAATAGATGTGTGTTTCTATAGTTTGTCTAAAAGGAAAGTTCCCAAAAAGTTGAAAGTTATATATCCCATTTATGGCTTTAAAATAAAAATGTTGTGCAATAAGCATAGCTATCAAGCCGATTCCCCAAACAAAGTAGGGAAGCTTATACCTTTCCAAAATTTCCACATGAAAGTGAAACCAATCTATGAATTTATCTTTCATCTAGCATCCTAAAGTGATTGAATAAAACTGATTATTAATTGATCAAAAAAGAACTGTCTATATGTATAGTTTCTTAGACGACATAATTTGACGTTTTGAAGATGATTGATTTTGATGGCAGATACTTTTCTACAGATTAAAACTTTGATAAATAATTAATTAATGAAACTATTGCACGCACTTTTATGTCTAAGTACTTAATTCTATGTATTTTTAAGTCTATTAGCTGTTCGATTTTAGTTTGAATATCAGGAAATTGATCTTTTAATTCTTCTAAAACATCGATTTCTTCTTCTAAATAAATAAGCTCGCTTTCAAATTTCAATTTTTCTGAACTTACCTTTTTAAGTATCGTCAGTGAGCTAAAACAGAATGCTGAACGAAATTCCTTTAATTTATTATTTTCATTGTATTTTATTAGATTATATTTACTTTTTTCTAAATCAATATCCAAATATCCTTCATTTGATAATCGAACTATCAATCGATAAACACTTTGGTAATTTATATTGTTATCAGGCACGTTTAAAAGCTTAACTTTCTCCCAGAAATCTTTAGTTTGCCAAGATTCGATTTTATAACTACAAAGAACTGACGAAAGTTCCCTGAACATCGGTAAATTCTGAATTTCCATAAATAGTACACTAGAAATTGAGGATTATAGTCCGTGGATTAAAACACTTCAATTCTTGATAGTTCTGGTATTTATGGTGTTTAACTATGAATCAGGAACTAGCAATATCAATTGGCACTAAAATAAGAGAAACTCGGAAAAGTAAATCGATTAGCCAGGAACAGTTGGCATTACGAACAGCAATTGATCGTAGCTATCTAGGTCGAATTGAAAGGGGAGAAGTTAGTATAACTGTTGAAAAACTATATCAAATTTCACAAACATTAGAGGTTGATCCAAAAATTCTACTCCCGTGATAAATACTTTTTTAGAAGATGTGGAGCCAGTAGATGATCAATCTTCAAATTAGTTCGTAGTTTTACTTCCTCGATAATATCTATAAGCGTTTCAGTATTTTGATGTAGTTGTAATTCAAGTTCCTCAACTTGAGTCCGTAAATTTTTATTGGTATTAGTAAGTGCCTGTCTTGTTTTTTTATTCACATAAAGCTGCTGATCTTTAGCCCTCAGGTTCAATGGCAATAGTTGTTCTGCCATATAAAGGCTAATTAATTTTTTGCGTTCAGCAGAGCTTAGGGTACTTAAACCACCAGATATATACCCTTTATTCGTTAATCGATCATGCAAAGTTTTATGAGAGATAGGGGATTTCTCAAAACCTTCTATCAGCATCATTTGCAATTCTTGTTCGATCACTTCATCTAATTGTTTGCCACGTAACATACTAAACTTCCTTTGACTCTATTTTTTGCTGCTCTATGGCAAATAACTCACTTAAAGTACTCGGTAATTTACTAAGCTGATCTCCATAAGAGAAAATTGATATAGGCGTTAAATTATTCTGTCTAGTTAATGCCTTTTCTTTCAAACCGGTTAAATAAAGAATCTTCTGGCGTAAATCTTCAAGCATTTCATCATAAGTAGAATCATGAGCTACTAATTGTTCGATACTTTCAAACTGTCGCAATAATCTATTTAAAATAAGTTTCAATGTTTCTAATTCACCTTTACGGCCTGTTAAAGCGAAGTTACCGCACTGATCACCAGATTGACATGCAAGTCGCTTAGGACAGTCATGAACAGCCACTTCACGCATACAACCACCAAAAGGCAAGGGGGGTAAACAGGCATGGCGTTGAATTAATGAGTTTGCTAGGGATTGATCTTCTTTTACTAATTCATTAAATGACTCAGCAATATCTTCAAAATATTCATCAAAAAAAGAATCTTTTATATAACTCGCAACTTCATTTTTAGAATCAAAAGACTGCAAATTCATCTTTAGATTATTTTCAAGATCTAACTGATCTGAAAAATACATTAACCCATCTTTCTTAAGTGCATCTATTGGATACTCTGGCTTAAGCTCTTCTACTTCTTTATAAAGAGTCAATTCATGCTTTTCTAGAATACTCGTTGCTACTTTACGTTGCTTGAGAGCTAGATGCTGGTAATGCTGATTTTGCTTGATATCTACACGCCCCATTAGCATTGCCTGTAAGTGCTCAGCGAGACCACTTAAGGCAAGGAAGGTATTAATATTATGACGTGGAATATGAGTAGTTAATTTAGAATGCTCTTTCTCATTTTCTAATAAATTATATTTCTCAAAAACAGACTTACTTCGAGAGTTTCCTAAAAAACTATTAACCAACGTTGCATTTAAAGGAATAACATTTGTCTTATTGATAAAAGCTCTTTGGAGGGTTGTAGACCGAAATTCATGAATAAATAATAAATTTTCAAAAGCAATCTTTTCTGTCTTACCTTCATAATTAAAAACATGATCAATAGGGTATTTAGAATCATAAGTTAGCCCCTCAATGAATGTATTGATATCATCTTTCAAATAATATTTTCTTTTTTGCGTGCTATTCTTAAACTCTTTAAATATAGGAATATCTTTAAGAGTTTTGATCACCACTTCACGTTGACCGGCCCGTCCTCTATAAGTATTTTTCACTCTGAAAACTGTATTAATTAGATCATCTACTTCAACATAATCGGCAGCAATGTTATCTAATGTTTTAGGTAGGAAATTAGAGCAGTCTTTTGATCTAATATAGTGGAGATGTTCTCTATATTCCTTGGTTAACTCTAATACTGATTGAAATATTGTCTCTACTAAATTTGCGGACAAAGGCTCAATCCAATGTATTCTAAATCCAGCACCTTTTGCACCATGATATTGAATACCTAAGGTGTATTGTTTGATACCGTCTAAAGTTAAATGCTCTTTGGTGATAGGATCAATTATAGGCTTTTTAATCAATGCATCAGTTTTTAAAAGAATTGCTTCTGTCGAACGTAATCCAGTGACGATAAGCAACAACAGAAGGTTGAGCACAATCTTTTCACCATTCGTTTCACACAAACTAATTAACGAAACGATATTGATAAATGTTCGAATAGAAATAAGTTTATCTTTATCTAGATCATCCTCATCAAGTTCCAACTGATCTATTAACGCTTTAGTTTTCTTCGCATTTGGTGTTCTATTTTGGCGGTTGATATAGAGAAATTTTTGAGAAAATTCTAAAGGTTGTTTAGTAAAACTATAGTGATTAAGCATATCCTGTAATCTAAGATATGTTCCAGCATGATCTGGAAGGTTTGTTTTACTAGAATTTTCTGCCAGAATTTCAAAAGAATTATTTAAAATTAAAGTAGATAAGTAACAGGGATGGACTTTCGACATATCCATATCACAAAGTGAGCTGTACCAACGTTTTAAAATTAAAAACTCTGCATATAGCTTTTGAGGAGAAGCTTTAGAATTTGATTTTCTATAACTAAGAATTAAAACTGCTTTAATGAAATATTGAAAATTTTCATCAATATCACAGTTGCTTATCCCATTTAGTCTTTTAATAGATCCAAAGGTAAAATGTGTTTTACCACTTCTTGATAACAGCCAGCCAGAACCTATTGTTCCTCCATACCAGGATAGCTCATTCCAACTCCACTTGAAGTTCTCCTGTAGATTTTGATTAAAGTATTCTTTCTGTTCATTGATGAATGCATTATATTTTTCAAGATTCATGATGATCTTCCTGATGCATTGCGCAACGAGCTATTACAGATTCAATTTCAAATTTTGTTGATTCATGAACTCTAATTAAAGGATTTCTAGAGACACCTATACCATCAGATAGTTTGATCAGATCATTAATTTCATTTTGAACACTTTCTAGAACATTACTATGATTAGCATCAATAAAAGGATGAAAATACATGCAACCATAGCAGTTACGTACAGGCTGAAATAAGCACTTGTCTTTATAAGAACATCCACCAATATCATAGTGAATTTTGCTACCAATATTTCCTAAAACTTTCTTTTGCTTCCAGTCATTCTTATAAACTAATCTTCCAGTGAGAAGCATAGCAATCATTTGTTTGTATAAGGAATTCCTACCAAGAGCTTGTGCTCTGATCTGGGCTAATTCTGGAGTTGAAAAAATATAATATCTAGCAGTTACAAGGGAAGAATGTCCTAAAATATATGCAATTTCTTCAGCAGAAGATCCAGCCATGGCTAGGCTATAACCTACATGGTGTCTAAAATCTGAAAAAGAATATTTCTGCTTTATCATTTCACCAGCAGTTACAGCTTTCCGATATGATTCAGGTGAAAAATCAAACAATTGAGTATTAATTGCTATTGAGCAAAAGCGGGCAGAGTTCTCACCCATATCAAATAATTTTGCTTCAAGGTGTAAGTTAAACTTCTCAATATAAGCAATAATGATTTTTGCAACTTCTTCTGGAAGTTTTACTGCTATTCTTTCATGTACATATCTAGCTTGTTTAGCATAAGGAATTAGCACGCTGTATCGATGGAATTGATCAACAGATCGAGTAGTATCAATTTTTATATCTTGAGCAGATAACTTTGCTAACTGGACTGGTCTAAGTCCAGTTACATACATAAGTCCCAATATTGATGAATAAAGTAGAGTTTGATTTTTAACTTGATCTAGAACTTTATTTAATTGTGAAAACCCTTGTTGAATCATTGTAATAAGAGGGTAATCAATAGGATCTATGTATTCTTGGTAATATAGTCTTGAATTAAAAGGTTTTGGCCTAGGAATAAACTCTAGCTCAAAATCATCTTCTATATTAAAACCAGGGAAATCCTCAAGAATTAATAGCTTCAATAAAAATTTTATATGTCCATAAGTAACATTGTGGTTGTCAAAAGGTGCAATTTTAATCAGTAAGTTTTTTAAATTTTCATAATTAAAATCTAATTTATTATTATTTAAATAATTCTTTAAAAAGTTAAAAGAATAAAGCTTTAGACTTAAAAAAGAAGGGGTGTTTTTTTGAATAAATGCTATTAGGAAAAATTTAATCAAAATATTTTCACTTTCGGAAAGCTTTGAAAAATTTAAATTTTCTCTTTGACCAGAATAGTAAAAATTCCAAATATTATCTGTAGATGTGAGATATTTATCATCAAATTTATCTGCTATCAAAAATTTAACAATTTTAGGTAATTTTTTAGATATATCCTGAAGAGCTTTTATCTGCTGATCGCTAAAAAATGATCTAGGCTGTGGTTCTGGATCTATAAAGAGATCAAATTGTTCCATTTTTATAGCTCCCATATCTCTTCTGATATTCGTTGTAAATTTAAAAGATTTGCACTGTCTACAATGAATCGTTTTGCATAATAATTTGGCATTATGCTGTTAGCACTCCAGCCTCCTAAAACGCGTAAGTCTTCTAGGGCTTTTTGCATAATTTCATTACTACTTATACTTAATTTAGAAAGACTTTCATTTCGATACTTTTTAATAGCGAAAGCTAGAGTGATATATGCCCATGTATGCCGACAAACATGAGGAGTTATCTTTTGAACTGAGTCGATATTTGTATGATCGAAATATATAGGATGTAGTTTTCTAAACGCTTTATCTATTTTTATGAATATTGCATTGATAGAAGAATAGCTTAGCGGAGAGTAGGGTGGCTTCAAAGAAGTAAACAAGAGGTCAGATTCGGTAAAATTTCTTATATTTTCGATATATAGATTTAGGAACTTAAAATCCATATTATTGAGTTTTATAACACGGAATGACTGTTCATTTTTTATACTCGGTTTTCTAGCTCTCGTATCATGCTCATCCTCAGTATTCGTAACTACAAGACTATATAAGTCAGAGTTAAGAGACTTTTTAATTGATCTTTTAGTCAGCAGCATTAATTCTCCAACTCTTAAGCCATAATTCACCATTAGATGCACAATCAAAAAATTTCTAAGCTGATGCTGCTGGCTGGAGAAAGGATTATTTATATTGGTTTTAGTGGATTGATTTGGCCGGATAATTTCATAAAGCTTAGCTAACATTTCGTTATTTAGACTTTTAAAACTATGATTAATTTCACTTTTTACAGTTAAACTGCGTTTAGAAAATTTGCTAAAAATTTTCTTTTTATTCATTAAATATAGATCTATGTTTTTTCTGCGATGTGTTATTTCTGCGACAGTAAGCTCTTGATTTCTAACATTCCAGTATTCATTAAGTAGATATGCAAAATACTTAAATAAAGACCTTATACGCTGAGTAATGGTCATATAGTTAACATCAAGATTGGATCTTAAACGGATTAGATTGGTTTCTATTTTTTTATTATTCTCTAAGAAAAACATGAAATTATCGATTTCCTGTAAATATATTTCAGGTTCATAGTTCAGCGAAAGGAATGACTCACAAAATGATGTTGAAAACTTTTGAAACCAGAATTCGTACCAAAATTTAAGCGCGAGCATATCTGATTGTTGTGTAGCTACACTTTGAAATCTCAAAACAGATAAAGAATAGAGCAACGGATAAAGACAAGGAGTTGTAGTGGAAGCATCAAACAACAAAACTATACGATTTTGATTTGAATGCTTTTTTGGAAGTTTAATTGTCTTTAAGAAGAACATTGCATAATTGAAGAACTAAATGAAGTAAACACTATATAGACTTAACTAAAATTAGCATAGGGTTATTTTGAAAATAAGTTATTGATTTATATATTGTTTATCTATAAACACAGGGAGTTGTGAAGTAAATGTATCATGTAACCAATTTAACATAATATACATTATGCGAAATGCTGTGGTAAAGTTAAATTCTATAAAAATACCGCCATACACTTTGTATAACGGTATTCAAAAATCCAGCTTCAGTAAAACTTGTTAAAAGCTTTTAGAAAGCTCTATAAAGTTTTAATTTCTTTCTGTGTAAACGTTTCTGTAGGCTTGAGCTTCTGGTCAGGCTTTAAGAATGAAGAAGCAATAATTGCCAATACTGCAAAGCTTATAATATACATAATAATTAAGTGCGGACTTCCTTCACCAATACTCAATAGCTTTGTAGCAATTAATGGCGCCAAACCGCCACCTAACACACCTGCAAATTGTACCGAAATTGAAATACCGCTATAGCGAATTTCAGCAGGAAATTGGCGAGCAAATAATTGTGACTGCGGTGCATACATAATTGGAAAAATTACACCAATTGCCAATACGATTGCTGTCCATACTAAAACAGGATCTTTTGTATTTAACATTGCAAAGAATGGATAGCTATATAGTGCAAGCATACAAAGACCAAATCTGAACATATTACGCTGGCCGACTTTATCGGATAAATGTCCGCATAATGGAGTCATTACCATAATGACAGCAGCGCCACAAATTGTTGCAAATAGAATATCTTGTCTAGGAATATTTAACTGCGTGGTGGTATAGGCTAAAGCAAAGGTGGAAGCCAAGTAGAACCAGGCATTTTCAGCAGCGCGTGATAGAATAATTGTAATTAACTGTTTTGGATGATTTTTAAACACCTGTAATGCAGGAACTTTAACTTCTTTCGCTTTTTCTTTAATTTTTTCAAAGTCTGGCGACTCAGGAACTTTCACCCGGATATACCAACCTACCGCCAACAGCACTATACTGGCTAAAAATGGTAAGCGCCAGCCCCAGCTAAACAATGCTTCCTCGGGTAGTAAAGACACTAGACCCAAAGCCACCGAAGCCAGCATTAAACCGCCTCCAGTACTGGCCTGTGGTAAACTTCCCCAAAAACCCTTTCCACCTTCTGGAGCATGTTCAACAGCCATGAGAACTGCCCCGCCCCATTCGCCGCCCATCGCCATACCCTGAATAAATCTTAAAATAATCAGACAAACCGTAGCCCAGTAACCGATCGACTCAAATGTAGGTAACAGTCCGATCATGACTGTCGGGATACCCATTAACATTAAAGTCACTAATAACATGGATTTTCGGCCTACCCTGTCACCAAAATGGCCAAATACAATACCGCCTAATGGTCGACCAATAAATCCAACAGCGTAGGTTGCAAAAGCTGCGAGTACACCGGTGAGCGGATCAAGGTTTGGAAAAAATAATTTATTAAAAATGAGTGCAGCAGCAGCACCATAAATAAAAAAGTCATACCATTCAATAGTCGTCCCTACCATACTTGAGATACCTGCCAGGCGGTGAGAAGACTTTTTAGAATGCGAACCGTTTCCATGTATTGTTTGCATTGTCATATTCCTTTTTAGATTTTCTTGTTTTGAGTTTTTATACGTATAATCAGCCCTGACCATAAGTATTTTCAGTTTCTCTCTAGTCTCCTTGAATGTATAACTTCTATATGAATGACTCAGCCGAGTCGCTCTAGAATTTGTTCAAGCTCTGGATTGCCTTTTTTCCATTGCGGCTGTTTGTCTTTATCAACAATAAGTGCACGGACACCTTCAATGAAGTCACCATGTTCAAACCAGATATCCTGTAAATCACGCTCAATCTGCATGCACTGTTGTAATGACAAACTTCGTCCTAAGTGCTGAAGTCTCAGGCTGGTCTGTTTCGCAATCAGGGAACGCTGCTGCAAGGTAATCAGTATTTTATTTGTCCATGCCTTGTACTGCTCGTCTTGTTCATTTTCGAGACTCTGTTCGATATCCTGCAAATTTTTAAAACCGAAATGTTTTCGAATATTTTCAGACCGTGAACTTAGATCACTCTCAGCAGGACGGGTAATATACTTTCCAATCATCTGTTGTATTTTTTCTTTATTTAAACTGGATGAATGAGCCAGCTCATTCTGTAAAGCCTGAAGTTTTTCTCCAGGCACATGGTAGTCAATCAGATCAAGATAAAGTGCATCACTACTGCTGATTTGCTCGCCGGTAATCGCCATATAGACGCCGATATCATCAAGACGAGATAGAAAGTGTGTTGCTGCAACATCAGGGAAAAAGCCGATTGCTGTTTCCGGCATGGCAAAACGGGACTTTTCACTACTCACAATAATATGACAGGCCTGTGCCAGACCGAAACCTCCACCCAGCACATAGCCATCCAGTATGACTATAACCGGTTTCTGATAATCACGAATCCTGTTAAGCATGTCGTATTCAGCACTAAAATATGCTTTATGCGCTTCAGTTTGGTTTTTATAATTATCATATAGATAACGAATATCGCCACCTGCGCAAAAAGCTTTTTGACTGTTTGATTTAATCAATATAGCCTGAATAGAATGATCCTGTTGCCATGTCTCAAATTGCATATGAATCTGATGAATCATCTCAATTGAAAGTGCATTAAGATTTGCGACACGGTTTAGACTGATTATTCCCAGAACGCCCTGCTGTTCAATGATTAAATGCTTTTCCATATCCATCTCATCATTCTCCTATTGATTTTTAAAGTGAGCTTGGCGCTTTTCAATAAATGCCTGCATACCCTCTTTCTGATCTAGCGTTGCAAATACAGAATGAAAAGCACGGCGTTCAAAGCGTAAACCTTCAGCTAGATTTACTTCAAAGGCACGATTAATCGACTCTTTAATCATCATGCTTGCAGTTAAAGATTTGGATGCAATTTTTTCAGCTGCCTGCATGGTCTGTTCTAGCAGTTGCTCTTTACTGAAAATGCGGGCAACCAGACCGCACTGCTCTGCTTCAACAGCCTCCATCTGGCGTGCGGTCAGGCACATTTCCATTGCTTTGGCTTTACCTACTGCAAGTGTCAGGCGTTGTGTGCCCCCTATACCCGGTATCACACCTAAAGTTAATTCTGGCAAGCCAAACTTGGCATTATCTGCACAGTAAATAAAATCGCACATTAATGCTAATTCACAGCCGCCCCCTAACGCATAACCGCTTACTGCTGCAATTAAAGGTTTACGGCGCTGTGCAATTCGGTCGGCAAGGTTGAAAAAATCATCAAGATAAATTCCGGGAAAGGCAAGCTCAGCCATTTCCTTGATATCTGCGCCCGCAGCAAAAGCTTTTTCTGAACCTGCCAAAACCATGCAGCCAATTTCCTGATCTTTTTCCAGATCATCAAGTGCCAGGTTTATTTCACTGATCAACTCGGAATTTAATGCATTCAAGGCCTTAGGCCGGTTCAAGGTAATGAGACCTACCCCGTTACGTTTTTCTAGTAAGATTGTTTCAAACTGCATACTTCATCCTTATATTTTTATAATCCTTCCAAACTGTTAGAACCTTATAGGCTACGCGCAATCACCAGACGCTGAATATCGCTTGTACCTTCATAGATCTGACAAATACGAGCATCACGATAAATCCGCTCAATAGGAAAGTCTTTTAAATAGCCATAGCCGCCAAAAATTTGTAAAGCTGACGAACATACCCGCTCTGCCATTTCCGAAGAAAATAATTTCGCCATAGACGCTTCATTCAGACAGGGTTTACCTGCTTCTTTAAGACGGGCTGCATGATGAACCAGTTGACGGGCTGCTTCAATTTCTGTCGCCATACTGGCTAAACGAAATGCAATAGCCTGATGTTCAAAAATAGGCTGGCCAAAGGTAATGCGTTCTTTAGCATAACGGGTCGCTTCTTCAATTGCAGCACGTGCCAGTCCAACAGCTTGTGCGGCAATTCCAATACGGCCACCCTCCAGATTGGAAAGTGCAATTTTCAGCCCTTCGCCTTGTTGTCCCAACATTAAAGTATTAGGTACACGTACATCAGTTAAGGCAATCTGGCAGGTATCTGAAGCATGTAAGCCAAGCTTTTCCTCGGTACGAACGACTTCATAGCCTTGTGTTTCACGAGGCACAATAAATGCACTGATTCCTTTTTTACCTGCTTCCGGATCAGTTATGGCAAACACAATAATAACTCCTGCATTATTTCCAGAAGTAATGAACTGCTTGGCACCATTAATAATCCAGTCATCTCCATTTTTTACCGCACGGGTTCTGATAGCAGCTGCATCTGAACCGGTATGAGGTTCAGTCAGTGCAAATGCGCCAATCATCTCACCTTGAGCCAATGGCATCAGATATTTCTGTTTTTGCTCGGCTGTGCCAAATTTAGCTATAGGTACACAACCAACAGAATTATGGACACTCATAATGGTCGAGGTCGCACCATCTGCAGCCGCAATTTCTTCAAGGGCCAACACATAGGCCAGATTCCCGGTGTCTGAACCACCCCACTGCTCTGGAATAAGCATACCCATAAGACCCAGCTTGCCCATTTGCGATAAGACTTCTTTAGGAAAAGTACTATGTTTATCCCACTCGGCTGCTTTGGGCTTGATTTGTTCCTGCGCAAAACTTCTTGCCATATCCTGAATTAATAACTGTTCTTCCGTAAATTGCATCTCATGATCCTTGAGTAAGTTATCCTCTTTATGAATGAGGTATTGCCTCATCAGACAGCCTTGCTGTTTGCCTGCTGTTTTGCGATTTCCTGATTACGTAGTAAAAAGCGCTGTATCTTTCCGCTTGGCGTTTTAGGGAGTTCGGTCACGAATTCAACCTGTCTTGGGTAAGCATGGGCGGATAGACGTTTTTTTACAAATTGTCCAAGCTGCTCTGACAGCTCATCTGAGGGAGCTCTGCCTTCTGCCAGAACGACAAAAGCTTTTACAATTTCAGTGCGCTCCGGGTCAGGTACTCCAACCACAGCTGCTTCAATTACGGCATCATGCTCGAGAAGTGCACTTTCTACATCGAAAGGTCCAATACGGTAACCCGAAGTTGTAATGACATCATCACTTCTGCCTACAAAACTCATACTGCCATTTTCATGGAGTTCGGCAGTGTCACCTGTAAGGTAATAATGCTTTACGAAAGGAGTTTTACGGCTCTCTTTATAACCACCAAACCACATCATGGGAGACTGGTTAATGTCTACTGCCAAAATACCTGGAGTACCTGCAGGAAGTTCATTTCCCTGCTCATCTACGACAGCAATACGGTAACCCGGGCTTGCGAAGCCGGCTGCACCTGCACGGATCTCATGATTTAGTCCATGGTGGTTACATACCACCATACCTACCTCGGTCTGGCCATAATGGTCAAAAATTGGTGCATCCAGAACCTGTCTGAACCAGCGAAATACTTCTGGATTTAAGGGTTCACCTGCACTGCTAACCACACGAAACTTTCCTTTAAGCTGGCCCATCTGTGCAGGGTCAGCAGCCATCATCATACGGTAAGCGGTAGGTGCGCCTGCCAAATTGGTAATTTGATAATCATTTACAATCTGGCATAAACTTTCGATACTGAAGCCCCCTTCATAAAACAAGGTGGCATGACCTAAAAGTAATGGTCCGGTTATTCCATAGTACAAACCATACGCCCAGCCCGGATCGGCAATATTCCAGAAGGCATCTTCAGTTTTCAGTCCAATAGCATCCTTCATATAGTTGCCAAAAGCGATTAAGGCTTTCAATGGTACTTCCAGTGGTTTTGCAGGACCAGTTGTGCCGGAAGTAAACATGAGCAAGAACGGGTCCTGAACGGTTTGCATAACCATTTCACATTGGTCAGATTGCGCATTAACCATATTCCAGAAGTTTAGATCACCCTGTGGTACATTGCCCTCCCGGTCTGCCACGGTCACAATTTTCGGACACTGTTCGACTTCTTCGAGCTTACTGCGGTTGCCAATATCGGTAATGACCAGTTTGCTTTTTGCCAGCTGTAAGCGATGTTCTATAGCTTTAGGTCCAAAAGCCGTAAACAGGGGCTGATATACTGCGCCAATACGCCAAGCGCCTAAAATGGTTGCCAGTAATTCAGGCGTTCGGGGTAATAAACCGGATACCCGGTCACCGGGCTTTACCCCTTGAGATTTTAAAAAATTAGCAAACTGACTTGACCATTGCTTTAACTGGCCAAACGTATACTGTTCCTTTCTCCCATCCTTGCCCTGCCAGTACAACGCAATCTGGTCGCTATCTACATCAGCATGGCGATCACAACATTCATGGCATGCATTAAGTTGTTCTGGTGACCCTGCTAACAGATTTCTTACCACCGTATTTAAATCAAATTCTTTTACTGCATCGTGATAATCCAACATGATTGTTACCTCAGTCTGGTTTTATTGTTATTCATGACACGGGTGTTTTGATTTTATGCCATCCACTGGCTAAATGATTATGCTTGTTTTGGAAGATACTGCTGAATAATACTTGAAAAATCGAGGTTGGCATTACCCTGCATGCATAGCTGTTGATAAAGCTGCTGTACCAGTCCACCCAATACTACGGGCTGTTTGACCTGCCCCGCTGCTTCAACCGCCAGACCAAGATCTTTCAGCATTAATTGTGTGGCAAAACCATCCTTATAGCCTTTGGAAGCTGGCGCATTTTCACAGATATCTGGCCAAGGGTTGCAGACCTCAGAGCTCCAGCAGCGGCCACTTGAGCTGTTAATAACACCAGCAAGTGCCTGTGGATCAATCCCTAGCTTGACTCCAAGTGCCATACCTTCAGCGACGGCGGCCATAGATATGCCTAAAATCAGGTTATTACAGATTTTAGCAATTTGTCCTGCACCTACATCACCACAGTGCACCATGTTTTTGCCCATCGGAGTTAACACCGTTTTAACCCGTATAAAAGTAGCCTCATCTGTGCCGACCATAAAGGTCAATGTTCCTGCCTGTGCACCTATGGTTCCACCAGAAACTGGTGCATCACAGATAGTAATCTCTCTTTCTGCTGCACTTGCTGCAATATCTTTAATTGTTTGTGGGTCAATAGTGCTACTGTCGATACATAAACTACCCGCCTTAAGTACTGCCAAAACGCCATTTTCCCCCAGATATACATCCTTTACATGCTTTGCCGCAGGTAACATGGTAATAACGACATCTGCCGTTCGCGCCGCGGCCTGAGGGCTGTCACAAGCAATCCCTCCAGCCTCTGTAAAGTAGGTAACTGCAGTTTCACTTAAATCAAAACCGTAGACATTTAAACCTGCTTTGAGGAGATTCTGGGCCATTTTCCCGCCCATATTTCCCAGACCAATAAAAGCAATATTCATCCTTGAACTCCTGAATTAGCGTAAGCTGATGGTTGTGTTTACTTCGCCTGCTTCCTGCGTATCTTCAAACCAGCGGCTGGTAATGGTCTTCGTCTGTGTATAGAACTGGACAGCCTGTTTCCCATAAGGCCCGAGATCTCCAAGTTTTGAGCCACGTGAGCCTGTAAAACTGAAGAACGGTACTGGTACTGGAATCGGAATATTGATACCAACCTGGCCAATATCAATCATGTTCTGGAAAGTACGTGCTGTTGCACCACTTTGGGTAAACAAACCAACGCCATTACCAAATGGATTGGCATTGATCAGTTCGATTGCTTCTTCAAGAGAATCCACACAGATAATCGAAAGCACAGGCCCAAAGATTTCTTCTTTATAAATACGCATGTCTGTGCTGACATGGTTGAAAATCGTAGCGCCAACAAAGTTGCCATTTTCGTAGCCTTTAACCTCAACATCACGGCCATCTAGTAAAAGTTCGGCGCCCTCTTCTACACCGCTATTAATTAGCTCTACCACTCGGGCTTTAGCACGTTTTGAAATCACTGGTCCAATATCTGTATTTGGCTCATGACCGGCATTTACACTCAGCATTTTGGCTTTTTCTACCAGATCATGAATCCAGTTCTTACTTTCACCTACCATAACAGCTACAGACAATGCCATACAACGTTGCCCGGCAGCTCCAAATGCGGCGCCGACTAAAGCATTAAGAGTTTGCTCTTTATTGGCATCGGGCATGACAGCGACATGATTTTTCGCACCCATCATCGACTGAACACGCTTACCATGCTGACCGGCAAGGTTATAGACATGAGTTCCAACAGCGGTTGACCCTACGAAAGAAACTGCCTTGATATATTGATGTGTACACAAACGGTCGACTACGTCTTTGCCACCATGCACAACATTTAAGACGCCTGCCGGAATACCGGCCTGAACCGCAAGCTCAACCAGCATCATGGTAGATAACGGGTCCTGCTCAGATGGCTTGAGAACAAATGTATTACCACATACAATCGCCATCGGGAACATCCAGAGGGGAATCATGGCTGGAAAGTTAAAAGGTGTAATACCGGCACAGACTCCTAGCGGTTGTTGTAAGGTATAAGTATCTACCCCGCGTGCTACCCCTTCGGCATATTCCCCCATTTGTAATGTGCCAATTGAACAGGCATGTTCGACTACTTCCAGACCACGCTGAATATCGCCCTCAGCATCTGCCAGGGTTTTACCCTGCTCAGTAGTCAGCACATGGGCAATCTCTTTCATGTTGTCACGGATTAAATCTTGCAGCTTGAGCATAATACGCATACGTGCCTGGATCGGGGTTAAACGCCAGCTTTTAAAAGCGTCTTGTGCAGCATTAATTGCAGCTTCTACTTCATCTGGCGTCGCCATCGGCACACGACCCACAACTTCTTGTGTGGCCGGATTAATAATATCCTGCCATTCTGAAGTAGTAGATTCTACAAACTGCCCATTAATTAATAATTTGGCTGTTGTGGTCTGAATATTTGTCATTGTGTTCATAGCCTCTCCATGGGCGATATTCTTGTTGTGCTGTAATCAGAAAATATCCTAAAGCCGTATTTTCATCTTTTCGGTTTCACTTGAGACTAACAAAGAAGGTTTTGACTACCAATACAAATTCGCGCACGATTACTGTGCAAATATGCACAAGGGATAAAATAAAAATGAAAGTGGATTGGGATCATCTACAGTTTTTTCTGGTATTGGCACGAGCCAAAACCCTCACCAATACAGCACGTATTATTGGAGTAGAACATAGTACGGTATCTAGACGGATTCAGGCACTGGAGCTGGCATTAGGGACGCCGTTATTTAAACGGGAAGCCACGGGTTATGAATTGACGCTTGAAGGGCTGGCTCTGGTTCCGCGAGTGGAACAGATGGAACAGGCATTTTTACAGATAGAAAAGCCTCATCAGCCTTTACAAGGTCGTGTGCGAATTGGCACACCAGAAGGCTTTGGTACTGCATTTTTAGCAAAATTACTGGCAGAATTATCCAAACAGTATCCTCTGCTTACCATTGATTTAATCCCTGTACCTAAAATGATCAAGCTTTCTCACCGTGAAGCCGATATTGTCATTTCGATTGACCGTCCAAAATCCGGGCCTTATATCATTACCCGTCTTAGTGATTACTGTTTAAAAATATATGGCAGCAAAGATTATCTGGCGGCCAGTTCACCTATCCATCAGCTTGAAGATTTAAAACAGCATCGTTTTGTGAACTATATCGATGACCTGATATATAGTCCTGAACTGTACTGTCTGGAACGTTTGCCCCTACAACTGAGTGCCAGCTTCAGGAGTAGCAGTATTTTAGCTCAGCAAATCGCTGTTAGTGCCGGAGCAGGTCTGGCAATTTTGCCCAAATTCTTGGCAGATGAACAACCAGAACTTGAACAGGTACTGCACAAAGAAGTCCGTTTTATTCATACTTTCTGGATGCTGACACTGGTAGATTTACAGCATGAGCCACGCATCAAGCTGGTATGGGATTTTTTAAGAACACAGGCTGACAAATACCAGCATCTACTTATGGATTAAACTTTTTAACTAAAATATTGACTAAATCTGAGCTTTATCCAGTGCGGCTTTAATGACATGCTCTGACTCAAAGTCATGATAGGTCTTGCGTTCAGAATATTCATGAGCCAGAGGTTGTACTTCTTTTAAAGTAAGCCGGCTACGCTCAGCCAAACGTATATACTCTTCAGTTCCTTTTCGCTTCCATTCAATTTCTTGGGCTTCTAATACTCTAATAACCTTAGCCGGGCTACCCAAAGCCAGCACATTTTCAGGAATGACTGCTTTTGCCTTGACCGTGCTATTGGCACCAATAATAGTATTTTCACCAATTTCTGCGTCATCCAGTATGACGCTATTCATACCTACCAGAACATTTTTACGAATTTTACAGCCATGTAAAATGGCGCCATGACCGATATGTCCATACTCTTCAATTAAAGTGATACTGGCCGGGAAGCCATGCACAGTACATGAGTCCTGAATATTCGCATTTTTCCGAACATGTATACGGCCAAAATCTGCCCGCAGACTGGCAAATGGACCAATATATACTCCCTCTTCAATGATAACATCACCAATCAATACGGCTGTTGGGTGAATATAGGCTCCGGGGCTTACTACCGGAATAACTCCATCAATCTCATAACATGGCATTTTTACTTCCTTTTAATTTATTCTATTTACCTAAAGCTATATGGTAACTTCCTGTTTTAAACCGCCAAAACGTTTGTAAAACTGTGGATGTGCTGGTGGCATAGAGCCTTCTGCAGTTCTGGCCAGCTCCAGAAAAAAATCTTCTGCCGGATGAAAAACCATTTGATATACATTACTGCTAAGATTGCGGGCAGTTAGTGAAAGCCAGTTAGAAGGCAGTAATTCAAAAGGCAGATTTGGATCTTTAAGTAAAATACGGCGGTACTGATGAATCAGTAAAATACGGATCTGGAAGGCTTGTATTGGGTCCAGGTCATCTATACTTTCAATCAGATTCAGGACTTCTCTAAAATCACCAATAAACTTTTCATAACGCTGATGTAATTCCTGCACCGGCCAGTTAGTCTCGACCATACGTTTTACAGTTGGATAAGACTCTTGCAAGAGTTACAGAGCCTCCGCATTGAAAAGAACCACCTGATCACTCATTTTTAGGTTAAGTAGCAGACTTTGCAGTTTAAGATGATCACAACCCGGATATGCCATAACATTGGTAGCAATATTGGCGAAACCGAGCCATTCCAGTTCTTTTTTTAAAATAATCTTGTTTTCAAGCTCAACTGAACTGAGTAGCACCAGGTCCCATTTCTGGTCCCATTCTTTATGGCTCAGATTATAAATTTTCTGGTCAGCATTCACAAAGCGCTGGCGACTGCTTTCTGTAACGCGATAATAACTGGTTCTGCCTATTTTTTCAGAAATCAGCCAGCCGTTTTGTGCCAGCCGGAAAACGGCTGTACGTACCGAACGTTCATTGAATCCGAATACATCCATCAGCTGAATCAGGCTGGCGAGACTGATGATTCCACCACGATGGAAAATACAGTCACCAAATACAGTCATAATGAGCGAAGTGCCGCTCAAAGGCTCATTACTGATAAAATCATCGATGACTTGTTTGAGTTTTGGGTTCATCACGTTTAAATTCACCTTTGAAACGAAGTGATTTATCACAGGATAAACCACCTAGACCAATTTATGCCGATTGCCGTATGTCAAACACCCGTTGAGCCTTACCTTCTGAACGCGGGAGGGTGCCTTCAGTCACTATCTCTACACTCACCGTAATACCCACCATTATTTTAATCTGACTGATAAGCTGCTGGGATAGTTGATGTGCCATCATATCATTAATTTCTTTACGCATTTCTGCACGTATGTGCAGGCTATCTAAATGTCCATGTTTACAGATATGAATCTGGTAATTGGGAATGAGCTGCGGGATATGCAGAATCTGCTCTTCAATCTGTGATGGAAAAACATTGACTCCTCGGATAATCATCATATCATCGCTACGACCGACGATTTTGTCCATACGGCGCATTGGTCGTACAGTTCCGGGTAATAGACGCGTCAAATCCCGGGTACGGTAACGGATAACCGGCATACCTTCTTTGGTAATTGTGGTAAATACCAGTTCTCCCAGCTCACCATCTGGCAATACTTCACCAGTTTCAGGGTCAATAATTTCCGGATAAAAATGGTCTTCCCAAATGGTGGGGCCATCTTTACTTTCTAGACATTCCATTGCTACGCCGGGACCCATAACTTCAGAAAGTCCATAGATATCTAGAGCATCAATATTCAGACGTTCTTCAATTTCACGGCGCATCTCATTAGTCCATGGCTCTGCACCAAAAATTCCAGTTTTAATTGAGGTATTTTTTGCAGTATTAAATTTCTTTTCCAGACATTCGATAATATTGAGGCAGTAAGACGGCGTAACCATTAATGCAGTTGGTTTAAAGTCATGAATCAGTTGTGCCTGACGCTCTGTCTGTCCGCCCGACATGGGAATAACGGTTGCTCCCAGACGTTCCACTCCATAGTGTGCACCCAGACCTCCTGTAAATAGCCCATAACCATACGAGACCTGAATAATATCCTGATTACTTAAGCCAGCAGCTCTTAGCGAGCGGGCAACCAGATCAGCCCAGGTATGAATATCATTTTGCGTATAACCTACTACCGTTGGCTGTCCGGTTGTACCTGAGGATGCATGTACCCTTACAATTTTTTCCTGAGGCACGGCAAACATGCCGAACGGATAATGATCACGCAGATCCTGTTTAGTGGTAAAAGGAAATTTTGCCAGATCTTCCAGATGCTGAAAGTCCTCGGGATGCACGCCTGCATCATCAAATTTTTTCCGGTAAACCGGACTATTCTGATAGGCATGCACCAAAGTTTTCTTTATGCGTTCCAGTTGTACCTTGCGCAGCTCATCGGTTGAAACCGTTTCAATATATTCCATCGTATTGTTATTCATATTCTATACTCCATGTACAGTCATCCTGCCTGTATGATTCTGAAAAGACGATGCTCTTTTCATCCATATTCTTTAAGAATTGTGTAGCCCTGCCTGTTCTAGCAGCCTTTGTATTCAGGTGTACGTTTTTGCATAAAGGCCTGTACACCTTCACGGTAATCCTCTGAACGGCCTGCCAGACGCTGTAAGTCACGTTCAAGAAGTAACTGCTCATCCAGAGTATTATGCGCAGCAGCATGGATTGCTTTTTTAATTAATGCCAATCCATAAGTTGGTTGCTTGGCCAGATGTTCAGCCATTTTCTCAGCTTCAACCTGTAACTGCTCATCTTCAACTACCCGCCAGATCATACCGAGCTGTAATGCCTGCTCAGCCAGGATCTTATCTCCCAGTAATGCCAGTCCCATGGCTTGTGCCCGACCAACCAGCCGCGGCAAGAACCAGGTGCCTCCAGAGTCTGGAACCAGCCCCAAACGGCAGAAAACCTGGATAAATGAGGCTGACTTCGCTGCCAGAACCAGATCACAAGCCAATGCAATATTGGCCCCTGCTCCAGCCGCAACACCATTAACCGCACAAATAACCGGTTTTGGCATCTCGGTAATCAGTTTAATGAGCGGGTTATAGTATTTTTCAATTGAAAGGCCCAGGTCTGGTACTGCTGAATCAGGATCGACTACCCGGTCATTCAGGTCCTGCCCGGCACAAAAACCTCGACCTTGTGCTGAAATAACTACAGCACGAATATCGGGCTGCACAGCCCATTTGTTGAGGACCTGAGCAACTTCCTTATGCATAACTTCATTAAAACTGTTGAGCTGCTCTGGACGATTAAACTTTAAATAGCCCACAGTATTTTTTTCTTCAACAAGAATTGTCTGGTAGTCCATTCAGTATTTCCCTTTGAACCTGATTTTTATTTTAAAATAGATTAATTATTCATCGAAACTTAAGCGTACATTGGCTGTTACCGGTCGTGCCTGACAGCTCAGGACATAACCTTGAGCGATTTCATCCTCTTCCAGACTATAATTAACAGCCATATCAACCTTACCTGCTATTATCTTGCACTTACAGGTGGCACAGACTCCGCCCTTGCAAGCATAGGGTAAATCGGCTCCGGCGCGCAGTGCAGCATCCAGAATACTGTCATCCTGTCTGGAAACCTCTACCACCAGCTCACGTCCATCCAGAATAATCTGAACTTTTTCTTCATTACGGCCTTCAATTTCTCTCGTTGTTACTTTTGTGGTGCCGGTATTAAAACGCTCGGTATGAATTTTACTGTGCTCAATACCGAACTGCGGTAATGTCTGCTCGACGGCATCCATCATGGCCTGCGGTCCACAGGCAAAACAGTGGTCAATGTCCTGATTAATCAAACCGGCACTATAAAGCTGTTGCAGTTTTTCAGTATCGATATGACCATTAAGCAGCTGGCTGTCGTTCATTTCCCGTGAAAAGATATTGATAAGCTGAAAACGTTCTTTAAAGCGATCTTTTAAGTCCATAATCTGTTCTGAAAACATGGTTTGTTTCCATGAACGGTTACCATAAATTAAAGTAAGATTTGCATTTTCCTGCTGGTACAAGACTGATTTAACAATAGAAAGAATAGGTGTAATACCGCTACCTGCTGCGAATGCCAGATAATTTTTTCCGCCAGTTTTTGCAGCCTTCTGAAAAAAAACACCTTGGGGTGGCATGACCTCCAGCACATCACCGGCTTTTAAGCGGTTATTGGCCCAGTTTGAAAATTGCCCCTGTTCAATCTTTTTGATTGCGATACTCATGTCTTCCTGAGTATCGCTACAGATTGAATAGCAGCGACGGATTTCACCGGTTTCACTCATATGCCGGATAGTCAGATGCTGACCTGGCTGATATTGAAATTGCTGTTGCTGTTCAGGTGCAATTTCAAAAGCAATACAGATCGCCTGTTCAGTTTGTGGGCTGACTGATTTAATTTTTAGCGGAATAAATTGGTTCATATAAAAATCCTTCTTTATTTTGACCATTCGGTTATTTAAATACATTTAAAATAGTCAAAAGGTTCCAGGCATTGCTGGCATCGGTACAGTGCTTTACAGGCAGTAGAACTGAATTCACTTAACAGTTTAGTATGCTGGCTATGACAGCGTGGGCACTCAATTCCATCGGACAGAGCAACATGGGTACCACAGCTATGTGCTTCACCCTGTGGCGGAGCAATACCATATTGCTGTAATTTCTGTTTACCGCTTTCACTCATCCAGTCAGTAGTCCAGACTTCGGACAGATCCACTACTACCTGTACCGGAACCAAACCCTGAACAGTAAATGCCTGGGTAATTTCTGCCTTAAGCAGATCTGTAGCCGGACAGCCGCTATAGGTTGGAGTTAAACGAACGATAATTTGATCTTCTTCATTTAGTTCCACTCCACGGATCATACCTAGGTCAACGACTGAAAGAACCGGAATTTCAGGATCAGCCACCTGTTTCAGAGTTTCCCAGCATTCATCCAGACAGTGTTTAATTAGCTCCATACCCGTTACTCCTGTGTTCCCTGCTTACCAGTTCATATTTGGATATGAACGCTGCAAATACTGCATTTCAGCCAGTACATAACCCAGATGTTCAGTATGTAGACCCTGTCTGCCACCACTACGGTAAGCACCGGTTTCCGGAAGAGTCAGCTTAAAACGTTCAATTTCAGCAGTCGTCTGTTCAAGCCATTCAGCTTTTAATGGTTCAAGGTCCATGAGAACCTGTTGTTCAACCAGTATCTGTTCATCAGCATTTAAAACAAATAGTTCATCGCTAAAGCGCCATAGCTGATTTAATCCTGTCTGGGTTTTTTCATGTGCCTCATCTGTTCCCAGACTCAAGCGTTCCATCCAGGCAGTAGAAAACCGCAGGTGATACTTCACTTCTTTTAATGATTTTGCTGCGAAAGCTGCCAGCTCAGCTTGAGAACTTTTCGCTAGAGCCGTAAAAAGGAGTACATGATAATGATCCATCAGCCACTGGCGGACAATCGTCTGGGCAAAATCACCATTTGGCTGTTCACACAGCAGCAGGTTACGGTATTCACGTTCAGTACGAAAATAAGCCAGTTTGTCTTCATCACGGCCTAGCCCTTCGAGTTCACCAGCCAGACTTAAGGCAGTCCGTGCCTGGCCCAACAGGTCCAGGCCAATATTGGCTAAGGCAATATCAATTTCCAGTTCAGGTGCATGACCACACCATTCAGAGAGCCGGTGCGATAAAATCAGCTGGCTATCGCCAATATGTAAAAGAAACTGTGCTAAAAGTGGATGATTCATACAATACCTTCCTTACATATGCTCGATGCCATCTGGTATATGGTAAAAAGTTGGATGGCGGTACACCTTGTCCAGAGAGGGATCGAAAAATTCCGGTTTCTCATCTGGCTGCGAAGAAGTAATCAGTTCTGACTTCACCACCCAAATGCTGATACCTTCATTACGGCGGGTATAAACATCACGGGCATTTTGCAAGGCAATTTCAGCATCAGGTGCACGCAGACTACCTACATGGCGGTGGCTTAAACCCTGCTTGCTTCGTATGAAGACTTCATATAATGACCAGTTATTTTTATGTTCCATGTCGTTTTGTTCCTGTTTTTATTGAATAGCTAAAACCAGATTTCAGGCAACCTTTTTAGATTGTTGCTGTGCCTGCTGTTTTTGGGCATATACAGCAGCAGATTCACGGACCCATTTTCCGCCTTCCCATGCTTTACGGCGGGCATCAATGCGTTCCTGGTTACATGGGCCTTTCCCGGCAATCACAGCAAAAAATTCATCCCAGTTAATCTCGCCAAATTCGTAGTGGCCAGTTTCTTCATTAAAATGCAGTTTCTCATCAGGTACAGTCAGGCCAAGTTGTAGTACTTGCGGTACAGTGTTATCGACAAATTTCTGGCGCAGCTCGTCGTTACTGAAGCGTTTAATTTTCCAGGCCATACTCTGTGCACTGTTAGGGGAATTATCATCATTTGGGCCAAACATCATCAGTGCTGGCCACCAGTAACGGTTGACCGCATCCTGTGCCATCTGTTTCTGTTCAGGTGTACCATTTGCAAGCTGCATCATGGCTTCAAACCCCTGCCGCTGATGGAAACTTTCTTCCTTGCAAATTCGTACCATTGCCCGTGCATATGGCCCGTAAGATGTACGGCACAAGGCTACCTGATTAACGATCGCGGCGCCGTCGACCAGCCAGCCAATTGCGGCGACATCTGCCCAGCTTAAAGTTGGATAGTTAAAAATAGATGAATACTTCATGCGTCCCGCAATAAGCTTGTCCATCATATCGTCCCGGTCAGCACCGAGTGTTTCGGCGGCACTATATAAATACAACCCATGACCTGCTTCGTCCTGAACTTTTGCCAGCAGTACTGCTTTACGTTTCAGGGTGGGTGCTCGGGTAATCCAGTTTCCTTCCGGCAGCATACCTATAATTTCCGAATGGCCATGCTGTCCAATCTGGCGAATGAGCGTTGTTCGGTACGCTTCTGGCATCCAGTCCTTTGGCTCAATGGTAATATCTTGTTGTATGGCTTGTTCAAAATCTTCAGCATGATTTTTCATTATTTCCTCACTTATCCCAAGTGGCTATAATTTAAAATTAAAGCGATACTAAATTTAAATCAATATAAATTTTTAGGTATCATTTAAAATAATTTATTTATAACTTTTAATAAATTGATTTTTATACAATTTTTAATTTAACTAGTTTTTGTTACTTCTCTTTTGACTCAATTTTAATTGACAATTTCATTTTTAGAAATCAAATTATATGACAGGATAATTAAAATTTATTTAAATAAGTATCATAAAAGGGAGTTTGTAATGCTCGAACTGGAAACAGGTACACCTTATACGGAAAATGATCATACCCAAGCAGGCAATCCAAGAAGACCGGTAAAAACCTTAAGCTCGCTTGTCTGTGGACAGGAATATATTGCCCAGCAGGATTTACGTACTGTCTATCACGCCATTACTGGTGAAGCTGTTTATCAGGTCAGCAGTTATGGTATTGATATGCAGACAGTGGTTAACTATGCCAAAACTCAAGGTTCACTTATTGCGACATGGAGTTTTCATCAGCGCGCACATGCGCTCAAGCAGGTAGCACAATATTTGCTGGAACGTAAGGAGGCCTATTATGAACTGGCGAAAGCAACCGGCTGTACCCGTAAGGATGCCTGGGTCGATATTGAAGGTGGTATAGGTACACTGTTTGCCTACTCCAGTCTGGTACGCCGTGAACTCAGTGATGAAATAGTATTGATTGAAGATAACTGGATTCCACTTTCCAAACAGGGCACCTTTGGAGCAAAGCATCTCCTTACTCCTAAGGCTGGTGTTGCCGTACATATTAATGCCTTTAATTTTCCGGTTTGGGGGATGCTAGAGAAAATTGCACCAGCGCTGCTTGCCGGTGTCCCTTGTATTGTTAAACCTGCGACAGAAGGCGCAGAACTTACACATGCTGTGGTTCAGGCTATTTATGCCAGCGGTTTTCTGCCTGAAGGCACTTTACAGTTAATATGTGGTCAAACTTATGATCTGCTGGAACAATTAGGTCCACAAGATATCGTAACTTTCACTGGCTCTGCAACAACCGGACAGAAATTACGCGCCCACCCTCATCTTAACCGCTACTCGATTCCGTTCAGCATGGAAGCAGACTCAGTAAACAGTGCCATTTTAACCGAAGGAGCCAGCGAAGAAACTATTGAACTGTTCGTCCGTGAGGTTTATCGGGAGATGACCTCAAAAGCCGGGCAGAAATGTACTGCCATTCGTCGGGCTTTCGTGCCGGCTTTCCTGCTGGATACAGTGCAACAAAAACTGCTGGCCCGACTGGAAAAAGTTGTAGTCGGTGATCCAGAACATGAAAATGTGACGATGGGTGCGCTTGCCAGTCTCAAACAAAAATATGATGTCGCTGAAAAAGTCGAACTGCTGAGCCAAGAAGCAAAGATTGTCTTTGGTGGACATAATGATCAGAATTTTCAGTTTCACTCAGACTCTCCTGAAAAAGGTGCATTTTATCCGCCTACCTTACTGTGCTGTTCAAATCCGGTCACTGCAAGATATGTGCACGAGATTGAGGCTTTTGGTCCGGTTGTAACTTTGATGCCTTATCAAAACCAAACTGAGCTGACTGAGCTGGTTGCCCGTGGTGAAGGTAGTCTCGTTGCTTCAATTGTTCGCAATACAGAGCAAAATATTGAAAGTCTGATCGCAAAAATTGCGCCGTGGCATGGTCGTATTCATATTCTGGATACAGAAAATGCAAAAGAGAGTACCGGTCACGGCTCACCCTTACCGCATCTGGTTCATGGTGGGCCAGGCCGTGCAGGTGGTGGAGAAGAGCTCGGAGGCCTGCGAGCAGTAAAACATTATATGCAGCGTACAGCCATTCAGGGTTCACCTGACGTCATGACACAGATTGGACATAGCTGGACAGCAGGTTCAAGGGTGTTTGAAGATCGCGTACATCCATTTAAGAAAAGCTTTGACGAGCTGCAAATTGGTGAACGCCTGCTTACAGCACGTCGGACAGTTACCGAAGCGGATATCGTAAATTTTGCCTACTTGAGTGGTGACCACTTCTATGCCCATATGGACAAGATTGCCGCGGCAGATTCATTATTTGGTGAACGCGTGGCTCATGGGTATTTTGTTGTATCTGCCGCAGCGGGCCTGTTTGTAGAGGCAGCACCAGGACCGGTTATTGCCAATTATGGTATGGATAACCTGCGTTTTGTTGAGCCGGTAAAAATAGATGATACTATTCAGGTTGAATTAACCTGTAAGCAAAAAACGCCAAAACCTCAACGTGAGCCAGACCAGAAATCACATGGTGTGGTTGTCTGGGATATCAAGGTTAAAAACCAGCGTAATGAACTGGTAGCAACCTATGACATTCTGACGCTGGTCGAACGCGCTGCATAAATGCAGGTAAAGTTCGGGATAAAAGTCTGCTGAAGGGCTTTTATCCTGAAATATAGCTATTTATAGAATAAACCTAAAAAAAATAACTATTTGATATAATAAGTAAAAATAGTCATAATTTACCTAAATCATTTACTTATAACAAAACATAAAATTAGGATACTGTACTTCACTCTATACCATGTTAGAAGTGAAACATATAAGCTGATAAAGAGATGATCTGATGCGTATCCATTTCCTGAACAGTATTTCAACCTGTCCTTTAGGTGGTGCCTTGATGGATGGCTTTTCTTATGCCAAGTTGCGGGGGCGTTTAACCTGTACCTGTGTGCTGATTGAAACAGCTGATAGTCTGGTACTGGTTGATACTGGTTTTGGATTACGTGACATTGCTTCTCCACGTACCCGCCTTGGCTGGTTTTTCCGTTTTCTGGTCAGTCCAGAGTGGCGTGAAGAAATGACAGCAATCCGGCAGATTGAACGTTTAGGCTATGACCCGCGTGATGTAAGACATATCATTTTATCGCATCTGGATTTTGACCACGCTGGCGGACTGGATGATTTTCCCCATGCTACTGTTCATATGATGCAAACAGAACGGGATTATGCCCTTTCGCAAAAGACCTGGCTGGACCGGCAGCGTTTTCGTCCACAGCAGTGGTCTTATCGCGAGAAATGGAAAGTATATAACCCTGATGCAGGAGAAGGCTGGTATGGTTTTAATTCAGTAAGAGATTTGGATGGGTTACCACCTGAGATTTTATTTGTTCCTCTTTCAGGTCATACACATGGTCATGCCGGCATTGCCATTCAGGCTGGAGATAAATGGCTACTTAATGCTGCTGATGCCTATTTTTATCATAAGGAAATAGATCCCGTCAGCCCATGCTGTACCCCTGGCCTGCGTTTTTACCAGACCATGCTGGAAAAAGACCGTAAAGCGCGTCTCTCTAATCAGGCCCGTTTACGCCAGCTTCATCAGCACCATGCACATGAAATTGATATATTTTGCTCGCATGATAGTCATGATTTTGAACGCCTGAGTGGCCGTTCGGCAGAGTTACCTGCGTCCTTCTTCAAATAGCTCGCTTCGAGTAAATTTTATAATAATTTTAAATACCTGAAAAAATATCTGCTTATGGGCCGGTTAACATGGAACAGTTCGGTTTGTACTGCTGTAGCATTATGGTATCTGCCTCTAAAAAATCCAGTTCTGCCGGATGATGAGTAACATAGATCATTGGGAGTTCAATATGGCTTTGCAATTGTTTAAGAAAGGGTAAAACCTGCTGTTTTAATTGCTGATCTAAGCCGCTTAGAGGTTCATCAAGAAGCAGCAAGTCTGGAGATGAAAGCAGAGCCCGACCTATTGATACCCGCTGTGCTTCACCGCCCGAAAGTTGGTGAGATTTACGCTGGAGTAATTTTTTTAATTCAAGTAAGTCAACTATATGTTCAAGGCTAATTTTTTGATGGACTGTTTTTGAGAATTTTTTCGCGTAATGCAGATTTTGTAATACATTCATATGGGGAAATAATAAGGCATGTTGAAATATCAGAGCAATATGTCTCTGATGAGTAGGAAGGTTCACATTCTCTACTGTATCGAGCAAAGTAGTTTCTTTAAAGACAATCTGGCCTTCTACCGGAGATAATAAACCTATAATGTTTTTTAAGAATGTTGTTTTCCCGCTTCCTGATGCTCCCACAATCCCCAATACCTGCTGTTGCATGGTCAGGTTTACATCTAATCTGAACCCTGACTGTTGATAGTGAAATTTGCATTTGAGCATATCACCCCTCCAGTTTTTTCTGATATTTCTGTAAAATGAAGTAATTGGCGATGAGGGCTGAAAAAGCCAGTACCAGAGATAACATCACTAGCCGTAAAGCCATTTCTTCACCATTGGGCTGCTGTAAAAAAGAATATATAGCAATAGGCATAGTACGGGTCTCACCAGGAATATTGCCTACAAAAGTAATTGTCGCGCCAAACTCTCCGAGACTCCGGCTAAAACATAAAATACTGCCAATGATCATGCCGGGTAAGGCCAAAGGTAGACTAATACTGTAAAAGACCTGAACAGGTGTAGCACCAAGTGTACCTGCTACATGTTCTAACTGCCGGTTCATTAACTGAAAAGACAGGCGGATTGGCTGTACCATTAATGGAAATGCCACTACCATTGAAGCCAGCACAGCACCTTTCCAGTTAAAGGCCAGTTCCAGTCCAAGAATATGCAAGTACTGACCGATTAGCCCTTGCTGACCAAATAGTATAAGTAACAGATAACCTAATACGACAGGCGGCAAGACCATTGGAAGCTGTAATAAGGCCTCAACCATAAATTTTAGACGAAATTCATAACGAGCCAAGTACCAGGCCAATGCAATAGCAAACGGTAAACAGACCAGCGTTGCAAACAGGCCAACTTTGGCTGATAAATAAAGTGCACTCAGCTCTTCTGGTCCGAACATGATTATCCTTAAGGTTTAAGCGAAAAGCCGTAGTGATGAAATATAGTTTTTGACTGTATTGACTCTACAATAAACTTTTGGAATCGTACCGCTTCAGGGCTGTTACTTCCTGCCTTGGTCAAGGCAAGCGGATAAATAACAGGATTATGCAAATGCTCAGGAAAGACTCCCAGAATTTTTACCTTTTGACTGATCAAAGCATCTGTCTTGTACACGATTCCCAGTTTACATTCTCCCCGTTCTACAAAGGTCAGCGTAGAACGTACATCATCTGTACCTACAATGCGTCCTTTCAAATCATTCAGCCAGCGTAATCTGGTCAAGGCCTGTTTAGCGTATTTGCCTGCGGGAACAGTCTCCATCTGTGCTGTACACAAATATCCATTAAAAACTTTAGCTATTTTAAAGTCCGGCTGCGGCTTGAATGGAATATGTAGGTATTTGGGGCTAATCATAACTAGCTGATTACCCAATAAAGGCCTCACTTGATCCGCATGAATTTTATTTTTTCTGACCAGATAAGCCATCCACTCCTGATCTGCTGAAAAAAATAGATCACTACTGGCTCCGGCTTCAATCTGTTTAGCCAAAGTTGAAGAGCCACCAAATACTGTGACAATTTTAGTTTGTGGATATTGAGCCTGATAAATTTTAGCGATTTCAGTCATGGCATTGTTCAGGCTGGCCGCTGCATAGATCTTAACCGTACCGGCCTGTGTAGAGGAAAATGTCAGTGTCAGGCACATATAAGAAAACAGGATTTTTTTCATGTGCATTTTCCTTATTACTGAATAAATAAGCCCTGAACCATATCACCTTGACTCAGGCTTCGTTCTGCCGGAACCCGTACCAGACAATTAGCCTGCATTAAATTACTCAACATATGTGATTGCTGCCTGGACAAACTCTTAACTGTTAAAACCGAATCATCAAAGCTTGCGTACATTCTTAAAAAACGTTCTCTGGCATCCATTTTTAGATCATGGCTCAGTACCGCATTAAACCAGCTCGGCTGATTTTTTTGACCTTGTAAAACGTTTAATAAGGTGGAAGTATAGACTTGCATACCTACATAAACCGCTGCAGGATTGCCCGGTAGCCCTAGCAGATAACAATCGGACTTGTCATTACGCTGTAAGTACGCAAAGAATATGGGTTTACCCGGCTTCTGTTTTACTTTCCAGAAAATCTGTTCAAAACCTGACTCTAAAGCAACGGGACGAATAAAATCATAATCTCCCACCGATACGCCCCCAGTGGTTAAAATCAGGTCATAACTTGACGATAATTGCTGGATGAGTGCCTGTACAGCCTCTTTGGTATCGGTAATATGAAAGATTTCTACTTGCTGCCCTGCCTGCTGAAACCATGCTTTAATCAAGGGTCCATTGGCATCAAAAATTTTTCCTGCTGCAAAGTCCTCTACACTTTCAGCAACTTCATCTCCTGAAATAACTATGGCAACTTTAGGATATTGCAAGACTTCAACGGTATTGATCCCTGCCATGCTTAAGGAAGCAATTACTCCGACAGACAATTGCTGACCTTCATTTGCCAATAATTGCCCTGCTACAATTTCTTCGCCTACATCCCGGATATCAATATTAGCTTTTAGGTTTTCGATGATTTTAATTCTGGATGAATTGATTAGCTCAACTATTTCCTGACGCGCCACTGTAGTAGTTCCAGATGGAATTTTGGCCCCAGTAAAAATTCGGACTGCCTGCCCTGCCTGGAGTTGTACTTCGACCTGCTGACCGGCCCGAATTTCACCGATGAGCTGGAATTCACTTTCCGGTTCAATCGCTTTTTTGGCACAGATGGCATATCCATCGACTGCACTTTGTGAAAATAAGGGTAAATTGATTGAAGAATAGATATTTTCAGCCAGATAGCGATTTAAGGCGTTCTGTAATTCAAGTTTCTCAGTATCTAAGGGCTGCACATGTTGCAAAATGCGATCCAATGCCTGATCTACACTGATCAGGCCATATTCAGCACCACACCTTGAGCTGATAGTATTCATTGATATCCTTCCTGATGTGGAATATTTTTTTGCACATCAAACAGATGGATCAAAGCGGGTAAAACCGCAATCAAAGATTCTTTGGCACCTTGACGGCTGCCTGGCAAAGTCATGACCAGACTATTCTCGATATAACCAGCGACACCACGACTTAAAGCAGCATAGGGCGTACGTTTCTGACCAAAATTGCGTGAAGCTTCCATCAAGCCGGGTATTTCCCGCCTTAACAAAGGCTGTATGGTTTCAACAGTTAAATCTTTAGGGCCAAGTCCTGTCCCGCCTACCGTTAAAATGAGTGGATAATCATTTTTCTGTTGTTCAACTAGTGCTAGTAACTGTTCAGGATTGTCCGGAATGATCTGATAGGCAATATTTGCGAAATTAGCTTCTTGTAATATTTCCAGGACATTTTGCCCTGCTGTATCCGGCTTTTTACCGGCAGCAACCGTGTCTGACAATACAATGATAGAAGCAGGCAAGCTGTTTTTTAAAACGCGGGTAAAATGTGATTTCCCCCCTTTTTTCTTTTGTAACTTGCATTGATCCAGTGATAAATCTTCTGGTTCACAATGAGGCTTCAACATATCATACAGTGTTAAACCGGTCAGACTAACTGCCGTTAAAGCTTCCATTTCCACACCCGTTGGGCCTATGGTTTCAACTATCGCAATAATTTCAACATGCGTATCAAACAGTTTATATTCTACGTCAGCCCGGTAAATGGGTAATGGATGACATAGTGGAATGAGCTCATCGGTACGTTTAGCTGCCAGAATTCCCGCAATGCGAGCCGTCTTGAGAGCATCACCTTTTTCAGTATTACCATTGCGTAATAATTCAATGCAATGTGGCGGAGCACGCAGAATTCCTGTGGCCACTGCAGTACGGTAACTTTCTGGCTTCATCCCGACATTTTTCATTGCCTATTCCTGTGGTTCATTCTTTCTTTAAACGAGCGTATTTTCAGTTGTAGCTTATAGCGGCCATTGATAAATCAATGGAGTGTTCTCTTTGGTGTGACGGCAATGCTGATGCTTTTCGGCTGAATATTCTGGATGATGTGCATGGCTAAGGTCTGTTTTCATCTTTACGGATACAGCAACCCTCAACATATTGACTACTGCCATCTATATAGAACTCTTCTTTCCAGACAGGTACCTCATGTTTGACCCGTTCTACAGCTTCTTCACAGGCTGCGAAGGCTTCCCGGCGATGTGCTGCATAAGCAATGGCAATAATGGCTTTTTCACCAATCTCCAGTGTCCCAATCCGGTGTATTACACGTACATAAGATACGCCGTATTTAAGCTGAATTTCCTGTTCAATCTGACGAATCATTTTTTCTGCAACGGGTGTATAGGCAGTATATTTTAGTGCTTTTACTGCTTTGCCTTCATGGTGATTCCGAACCGTACCGATAAATACTCCAATCCCACCACATTCAGGAAAAGACTGAATCAGATCAAAAAATTCCAGCTTTAAAGCAGCCTCCTGAATCCGGAGAAACTGTTTGTATTCGCCCATTTCAACCTCCTGCTACAGGTGAAAGTAGTACTAGCGTGCTGTCAGTAATGAGTGAAGTCTGACGTGAAATAATATCTTCACCAATTGCACAGGCACAGCGTTCCATTATGGCAAGGGCTTCAGGATGGTTAAGTCCCACCTGATCCAAGACCTGAGAAACTGTACTTTGAGATTTACAGATAATTTCGAAATTTTGCGGTAACTGCCGTTCTACCGCACCAAAGGCTTCAATCCTGATTTTGATCTGTGACATCTTAGCCTCCTATCATATGCATGCTAATCTTGCGGCTGTTTTGGTTCATATTCTGACTTTTTAAACGCTGTGCTATAGCGTAAAAGCCTTGTTCTTTGTTCCAGATGTATGGAGATAAAATGCTGTATAAATTCACTTCACCCAAAGGTAAAGAAGAGCCCAGAGAGCGGATTTCATTTTTAATATTCAAACCTTGTGGTGCAAACAGGCAGTTATAAAATTCACCTTGTGCTGTCAACCGTAACCGGTCACAGCTGCCACAAAATGAATTGGTAATGGTCGAGATAATTCCAATCGGATGGCCATCAATTAAATACTGTCTTGCAGGTTCCGAACCTGACTGTGCAGAGTCATTGTTTTTTTCAGTGAGAGTAAATTCAGTCGCCAAGGTTTCTAAAATGTATTTTTCACTGACCACATGTTCCGTAGACCATTTTCTATCCCCATCCAGGGGCATAAACTCAATAAAACGCAGCATAATTTTTTGCTGAACCGACCAGCGTGCCAAAGGCAGAATTTGATTGTCATTGATTCCGTTCATCAATACACAATTGATCCTGATTGGTAAACCAGCAGCTTTGGCTGCATGAAACCCTTCCAAAACGGGTGCCAAATCTTTTTGGGTCAGCTGCTTGAACTGCTCATTATTTAAGCTATCCAGACTGATATTCAAATCATCCAGCCCGGCCTGTTTTAAACTATCTGCATATTGCTTGAGGTAGTGTCCATTAGTGGTCATCGAAATACGCTTTAGTCCAAACTTTCTCAGAGCTTGAAGCTGTTCAACGAAATGCACTACTCCCTGCTGCATTAAGGGTTCACCACCAGTAATGCGGATAGCCTCTATACCATGACGAACCATAAAATCACAGAATTGATATAACTCTTCAAAACTGAGCAGGTCGTGTTTTTTCATCCATTCAGGATGTTCTGGCATACAGTAGACACACTTAAAATTGCAGCGATCAGTCACTGAAATACGTAGCTTGCGCTTGCTGCGGCCAAACTGGTCGACAAATAATGCAACGTTTTCAAGCTGTGTCATCGTCTTCATGTTGAATATCCATCTTCAGACTGCGGGCTGGTTATGCGCATCTGCATGCTTGATACCTGCATTGCTCAATCTTGTAATAATCAGGTTTGCAATAAGTGTTCCAACTTTACGCTAAAAGAAAAATATTCAGTTTCAGTGCAGAAATTTGAGCTGCTGATACTGTTGCAGCTCATCCAGCGAATTAATACTGTGAAAAAATAGGGCAGGGTTTTTAAAACATGCGACTTGAGCGTGCAAATTACTAAAACAGTGTTTAAGACTGCGCTGTTCTTGTTCAATATGTAAATTCAGGGTTACCAAGCTGCTGCGCTTGACCAGACAAAATGGATAAAGTGGCTT
The DNA here is from genome assembly GCF_002434085.1 of Acinetobacter sp. UBA6571. Lineage (NCBI taxonomy): Bacteria > Pseudomonadati > Pseudomonadota > Gammaproteobacteria > Moraxellales > Moraxellaceae > Acinetobacter > Acinetobacter sp. UBA6571. The sequence goes on from NZ_DJJJ01000030.1 coordinate 82,126, forward strand.
ACCATTGATTTCGACATAAGCGACTTCTGCCAGATTATTTTTAGCTAGAGCCACATGTAGCTTGAGCAGTACTTTGGATGGGATATAGGTTACATCGCAGGGTACAAATAGCACATAGTCTGATTGCACATGCGACCAAGCACTTTTCATGCCCATTAATGGCCCCTGAAAACCGGTCTCATCATCCTGATAATAATAAATATTTGGAATAATTTTTTGATAAATGGAATAGTCACGATGACTATTGATCCAGACCTGTGCAATATTTGGTTTCAGTTGTTGATAAATTTTAATCAGCTGAATCTGTTCATCAAATTTCTGCAACAGTTTGTTGATGCCATTCATCCGTCTGGCCTGTCCACCGGCTAGTATCACCAGATCAGTACGCGGATAAACTGTTTTATTATTTTCTCTCTTGCTCCCTTTTTTCATTCTACCGCCTCCATTTGGCATGCTTTAATCAGACCACGGATTTCAGGCAGACATGAACCGCAATTTCCTCCAGCTTTTAAACATGCAGTTATCTGTTTCTCATCTGTAATATTTTTAGTTTTAATGGTTTCAATAATGCGGTTTTTACCGACTTTAAAACAGCTACACACCAAGGGACCTTCATTATTCACCATGGACATTGGCTGCCCGGCGAGTAAGGCTTTACGATGCATGGCACTTAAACGTTCACGTTTAAACAGGTTGGCTATCCAGTCCCGGTCTGGTAATAAAGCCTTCGGTGCAATATACAGGCTGGCAATTAAGTGACCTTCTTTCAGTACTACAGTATGGCTGATGTGAGCAGTTTGATCTTCAAGATTTAGCCATTCAAAACTTTCATCCTGAAATGGGAATAATTCTTTTAAATGCTCAGTAGTATGAGCGAATTTTTGACGATCTGCCAGTTCATAACGGAGAGCTTTGGTGGTGGTGATCTTTACCCACCAAACCATATTTTCAATAGACGATTGCACGGTTTTTTCAAAACCCTGACGTACATAAAATACGCCTTGCCACTGAATATGAAAGGGTTGTATGAGCACTGGTGTGTGTTTAAATTCTGGCTCACCGGAAATAGCATCGACTACCGGATTCACGATCTTGCCGATCCTGGCGTCAGAGGCCACCTGGTCATTCCAGTGAATCGGTGCAAAGACCTGTCCACGGCGAATATTGTCACTGACCATTGCACGTAAAACACAATTTCCCCATCTGGATTTAACTTCTACCAGCTCGTCATCTTTAATCCCGTATTTCAAGGCATCATGCGGATGGATTTCACAATACGGTTCAGCACGGTGTGTACTTAAATTGGCAGAGAGTCCGGTACGGCTCATGGTATGCCATTGATCTCGGATCCGGCCAGTATTTAAAATTAAAGGAAATTCACTACAGATTGGATAAAATGGATCTACTGCAGAGACCGCAATAAATTTAGCTTTGCCATCGGCATGGCTAAACTGACCTTGGCTATATAGTCGAGTGACTAGATGATCCGCCTGATCTTTGCTCCACACTGGCCACTGCACTGGTTTTAGCTCATTGTACTCAGCCAAGCTTAAATCGGTTAAACCCTTTAAATTGAAATAACGGAAATATGGTGTTTCAGATCGCTGACTTAAATGAGAATTTTGTTCGGCAGATAATCGGGCATGTTCCAGAAAAATGTCATGGCTATTATTAAAATCAAAACCACTAAATCCCATTTTTTGAGCCACCTGACTGATGGCCCACCAGTCAGCTTTGGCTTGTCCTGGTATATCTAAAAAAGCACGCTGTCTGGAAATACGACGTTCCGAATTGGTTACGGTGCCATCTTTTTCTCCCCAACCAAGTGCAGGTAACAAGACATCGGCATATTGACTGGTATCCGTATTTTGGCAAATATCCGACACCACCACAAAGTCACATTTTTCCAGAGCTCGTTTGACCTGATCGGCATCCGGCATGCTCACAACTGGATTGGTCGCCATGATCCAGATTGCTTTAATCTTGCCGCTTTCAACTGCCTGAAATAAATCAACGGCTTTTAGCCCTGCCTGCTTGGCAATATAGGGGCTTTGCCAGAAATTTTGCACCAGTTGCTGATGGCTTTCATTTTCCAGCTCCAGATGGGCTGCCAGCATGTTGGCCAGTCCACCCACTTCACGCCCGCCCATCGCATTCGGCTGTCCGGTCATAGAAAATGGTGCGGCACCCAGTTTGCCAATTTTCCCCGTCAATAAATGGCAGTTGCTAATACTATTAGCCTTGTTTACTCCTTGAGAAGACTGATTAACTCCCATTGAAAATAAGGTCATAACTTTTTCAGTTTGGGCAAATTTCTCATAAAAGTTTCGCAGTTTATCAGCAGTAATGCCAGTACGCTGAGCCACTGCTTCAATGGAAGATTCAGTTTCACTCTGTACTAAAGTCTGTTCTAGGCCTTGTGTATATTGAGCAATAAATTTCTGGTCTGTGTGACCATTTTTCCAGAGATACTGCAATAAACCATTAAACAGTGCCACATCTTGTCCGGGTAAAATCGGCAAATGCAAGTCCGCAGCTTCACAGGTGCTGGTAAAGCGGGGATCAACTACGACTACAAACAGGTTACGCTGTTCTTTGGCTTTCATAATGCGCTGGTACAGCACCGGATGGCACCATGCAGTATTGGAACCCACTAGTACTACCATATCGGTATGTTCAAAATCCTCATAACTTGCAGGGACAATATCCTCACCAAAGACGCGCTTATGCGCGGCAACTGCCGATGACATGCAAAGTCGTGAGTTGGTATCGATATTAGCTGTACCAAAGTAGCCTTTAACAAATTTGTTGACGACATAATAGTCTTCAGTTAGTAATTGGCCCGATACATAGAAGGCAATACTGTCGCGTCCATACTGATCGATACATTGCTGGAATTTTTTGGCAATAATAGAAGTCGCAGTATCCCAGCTAGTGATTTCTTGCTGATCTTTACGCCCGATTATCGGTTCTAGGACACGGGTTTCCAGTCCCAAAGTATCTGCCAGATTACTGCCTTTAATGCAGAGCTTGCCATAATTAGTAGGATGATTGACATCGCCTTCTATCGCTACTTTCAGTCCTGATGGTGTTGGCGTCACATGTGCCGTTACTCCACAGCCCACGCCGCAGTATGGACAGGTCGTTTGCGTAGTTATTGTTTTTAAGTCTGTAGAGCTTTCAAGTTCCACAATGGGAATACTGTTCATGGATGCTCCTTAAGTTTTGTAACGGGCCATTTAATTCTTTTAAAAGGGGTTCATTACAACGGTGTCTTTTCAATTCGACTCATTTTTCTGAATGAACATTCGGTTCGACCTATTTTTCTTTCGGGAAAAGTAGGCAAAACTATTGTCATCCGTAAAACTCGTCTTAATTCATTATTTATCAAAAAACTTGCAGGAACATTCATTTTCTTATGTTGTCTTGGCTTAAACAGTTGCGGATAACGTTTCTGCATATCCTGTTTTTTTCCATGACAAATTGATTTTTCAACCTGCTTTCTTTAATGCAAAATCCCGACCAAAAAGCAGCTTGTTGCGAATATTTGTAATTGGGGTTTGATCTGCAATTAGTTCCGCATACCATGCGCCGTCTTCAGTGTCGCCAAACAACACTGCACCAATCACTTTATCCTTTTGAATAATAATGCGCTTGTAGATCTGACGTTTTTCGTCATTGAGCACGATATCTTCAAAATCTTCTTTCGGTTCAAAGTCACCTGCCGAGAACACATCACAACCACTGACTTTAAGTTGAGTTGGAACTGTTGGCGCTTTGAAAATCAGGATGCCATGCCCGGCCAGATGCGATGCACAAATGAATGCCTGGCCCCATAGGGGTTCAACCAGGCCAAAGGTTTGACCACGGTGCTCGATACATTCACCTACAGCATAAATACTCGGATCAAAAGTCTGCATGGTGTCATTCACCAATACACCGCGGTTGCACCGCAGACCTGCACTTTGCGCCAAGCTTATGTTGGGACGAATCCCCACAGCGAATACCACCAGATCAACATCCAGCACAGTACCATCTTTGAGTTTTACCTGAGTGACATGACCATCTTCACCGATCAGACATTCAGTATTGGCTTCAGTTAGGACTTTAATGCCCTTCTGCTCAATTGCTGTTTTTAGCATCTGGCTGGCTTTGATATCTAACTGACAGTCCATGATGCGATCCATCAGATGCAATACTGTGACATTCATGCCTTGCTGTTTCAGGCCATACGCCGCTTCTAGACCCAGCAAACCACCGCCGATGACTACCGCATTTTTTTTAGTCTTGCAATAGGCCAGCATCTGGTTGACGTCATAAATATTACGGAAACTGAGTACGCCTTTTAAATCACTACCTGGAATTGGTGGAACGAATGGTTTAGAACCGGTGGCAAGAATCAGGCGGTCATAACTGATTACTTCACCTTTTTCGGTATACACATGCTTACGCGGACGGTCAATGCGGACTGCCGGATCACCGGCAATCAGGCGAATACCTTTGTCGGCATACCAGGCATGCGGATGCAGCATGATGTCATCAATGGTTTTCTCACCCGAAAGTACAGGTGATAGCATAATACGGTTGTAGTTGCCCCACGGTTCTTCGCCAATCACGGTAACTTCATAACGGTCTGGCGCCATATCCAGCACGTCTTCCAGACAACGCATGCCCGCCAGACCGTTACCGACCAGTACCAGCTTCATTTTTTCAGGTGAAACACCGTTATTGGTAATATAGGTTTTTTGTGGCACAGGGCTAATGGATATCTTGCCATTTTCAATTTTGCTTGGAAATACCAGGAGCTTCTGGTCTTTATCTTCCAGACAGCGGCCCGTCGCCAGGCTGAAATGCTGCTTATAAATGGGTGAAGCGACGACGCGCTCACCTTGTAAATCACCAATGATGCCGCGTGACATCACAAAAGCCTTACTAAATGGGTCCTGGTTACTCAGCGCATATACTCGTTTTTCTGATCCTACACGGAAGATCGCAATTGATTGATCTTCTACTAATGCTGCTACACCAGTATTTGGGGTGATGTCGTCCAGTGCACACACTTCTACCCAATTTAGTTCATTCATGTCTTTAAAAATAGTCATCTTCTTGCTCCTTTGTTATTTGAATCAGGCTTCCACTACTGCAATACGGTTTGCATCACGTTCAGCTTTTGTTTTTGGACGAATCTGGCCACGAACTTCTGTAAACTGGATATGTGAGTCGTTTTGCTGTTCAGCCTTGGCATTAATAAAGGTTTTGAAACGTTTACGGACTTCTGGATCTTCAACTGCAGTACGCCATTCATCCTGATAAGTGCCCACCACATGCTCCATACGACGCTCGAGTTCTGTTGCCAGACCCAGTGAGTCATTCACAACGACATCTTTCAGATAATCCAGGCCACCTTCGAGATTGTCGCGCCATACTGAAGTACGTTGCAGACGATCAGCCGTCTGGATATAGAACATGAAGAAACGGTCGATATAGCGAACTAAAGTTTGTGTATCCAGATCTGATGCTAGTAGTTCAGCATGACGCGGTTTCATACCGCCGTTACCGCAAACATACAGGTTCCATCCTTTTTCAGTGGCAATCACACCCACGTCTTTGCTTTGTGCTTCGGCACATTCACGGGTACAGCCAGATACCGCCATTTTCAGTTTATGCGGAGAACGTAAGCCCTTGTAGCGGTTTTCCAGATAGATCGCCAAGCCCACAGAATCATCCACACCATAGCGGCACCAGGTGCTACCCACACAAGATTTCACGGTACGCAGCGATTTACCGTAAGCATGCCCCGATTCAAAACCGGCATTGATCAGTTTTTCCCAGATTTCTGGTAATTGATGCAGTTGCGCACCAAACATATCGACACGCTGGCCGCCAGTCAATTTGGTGTACAGACCATATTCTTTAGCAATTTGACCAATTACGATCAGACCATCTGGAGTGACTTCACCACCTGCCATACGAGGAACGACAGAGTAAGTACCATCTTTTTGAATGTTACCGAGGTAGTAGTCGTTACTGTCTTGCAGGCCGGCATGGATTGGTTTCAGGACAAAGTCGTTCCAGCAAGATGCAAGAATATTGGCCACTGTTGGCTTACAGATATCACAGCCCAGACCATGACCATGTTGCTGGATCAGGTCATCAAAAGTTTTGATCTCATTGACGCGCACCAGGTGATACAGCTCTTGGCGTGAATAAGCAAAGTGTTCACACAGATGGTTATTCACTGTCACGCCTTGGCGTTGCAGTTCAGACTTCAATACTTGAGTGACTAAAGGTGCACAACCACCACATGCAGTAGCTGCTTTGGTGCATTTTTTCAGAGCGCCTAGTGAAGTTGAACCATCGGCAATCGCTGAACAGATATCCGCTTTAGATACGTTATTACATGAACAGATCGTTGCGCTGTCTGGGAGCAGGTCTACACCGCTACCGCCTGCTTTTGCAGTCGCTTGATCAAAGCCCGGCATGATCAGGCTTTCCGGATTTTCCGGGATTTCCAGACCATTTAGCATCATTTGCAGCAGGTCGTTATATTCTTTGGCACAACCGACCAGCACTGCACCGAGCAGTTTGGTTTTTTCTGCATTAACCACAATTTTCTTGTAGATCTGTGCCGCTTCATCGGCATAGAAATAGCTCAGTGAACCTGGTGTCATGGCATGTGCATCGCCAACTGATGCAACATCCACACCCATCAGTTTCAGCTTGGTGCTCATGTCTGCGCCAGCAAATGCTGCACATTCTTCTTGTAGTACATGTTTCGCAGCAATACGTGCCATGTCATAGCCTGGTGCAACCAGACCAAAAATCTTGTTATTCCACAGCGCACATTCACCAATCGCGTAAATGTCTGGATTGGAAGTTTGGCAATAATCATTGATCATGATCCCGCCACGCTCACCGATTGCCAGTCCGCTTTGACGTGCCAGCTCATCACGTGGACGGATCCCTGCAGAGAACAGAATGATGTCGGTTTCCAGCTCAGCACCATCACCAAACTTCATCACGTGCTTGGCATTGACACCATCTTCAATAGACGAGGTGGCTTTTTGGGTATGGACTTTAACGCCCAGATCTTCGATTTTGCTGCGTAATACTTTACCGCCAAGATCATCAATCTGTACTGCCATTAGGCGTGGTGCAAATTCAACCACATGCGTTTCCAGATTCAGGTCACGTAGTGCCTTAGCTGCTTCCAGACCTAACAGACCACCACCAATTACTACACCGGTTTTTGAATTCAGGCTGGCTGCACGAATGGCATCCAGATCTTCAATAGTACGGTAAACAAAGCAATTTTCACGATCATTACCCGGAATTGGTGGAACAAAAGCATAAGAGCCAGTGGCTAAAACCAGTTTGTCATACGCAATCACATCGCCATGATTGGTAGTCACTGTTTTACTAATTGTATCAATCGCAGTGGCTTTAGTGCTTAAACGTAGATCAATTCCATAAGCATCGGCGAAGTCTGTACGGCAAAGGGTTAAATCCTTGGCTGATTTACCGCTAAAATATTCTGTTAAGTGAACACGGTCATACGCCAGATGCGGCTCTTCTGCCAGAATCGTGATTTCAACGTCATCACCCGTATGCTCAAGCACAGATTCAATAAATTTGTGTCCTACCATGCCATGGCCAATCATTACCAGTTTCATATTCCTTCTCCTAAATTTTCTAAATCTTGTATCTTGTGTTTTAAGCCAGGTTGTTTCGTTCAAGAACAGCTTCTTCATATAGCTTTTGCTCTTTGGCCTTATGCTCAACCGAGAAGCGAATCATCAGAACAAAACTTGCTGCAATCACGACCAGGCCGCCAAGTGCCATCAGACAGGTTTGAATATCCAGCATGCCTTTGAGTAAGAATCCTGCTGCGACCGCACCCACGTTACCGCCTGCACCGATAATGCCGGCCACACCGCCTAAAGCATCACGGTCAATAAATGGCACCAGCGCATATGTTGCACCACATGCCATATGGGTAAATAATGCAAAGACAGTCATTGTGATAATGGCCAGCATGGCACTGTTCATTTGCGAGAATAAAATCAGGAATAAGCCTTCCATCAAGATCATGGCAAACAGCACTTTGGTACGTCCGTCCAGGCCTTTTTTGATGGCAACTTTGTCTGAAACGATGCCACCCAGTGCACGGGCAAACAGGGCTAGCAGACCGAAGATCCCGGCCGTCATACCTGCTTCTTTTAAACCAAAGCTGAAGTTTTCTACGTAGTACATGGCTACGATGTTATGAATGAAGATTTCGATACCGAAACAGGCCGCATAAGCGCCAAATAGAATCCAGACACGGTAGTTACGTGCAGCATGCATCAGAATTGCCATGCCACCTTTTTTCTCGCTACCAACCTGAATTCCTGCTGCACGCAGTTCTTTAAAGTTGCCTTGTGGGCAGTCCTGAGTGAATTTCCAGTACAAGGCACCGACAATCAGCATCATCAGGCCTGGAACAATTAAGGCAATTCTCCAGCCCATCGCCTGTTCAACACCGAACATCACCAACGCAGCTAGAAGTAAGGGCATCAAGGCTTGAGTTGCACCACCACCGGCATTTCCCCAGCCAGCTGTGGCAGCATTGGCAGTACCTACTACATTGGATGCAAACATGATGCTGGTGTGATATTGAGTAATTACAAAGCTGGCACCAATAGCGCCAATCAGTAAACGAAAGAACAGAAAGGATTCATAACTGTTGGCAGAGGCTACTCCAAAGACTGGAAGACTGCCAATAATGAGTAATGCGGTATAAGTTTTGCGCGGGCCGTATTTATCACATAAAGGACCAACGATGAGTCTTACGAGAATGGTGATTGCAACTGCAGCAATATTAATATTGGCTATCTGGTCTTTGGTCAGATGAAACTCTCCTGCAATAACTGGCATTAGCGGTGCACAGGCAAACCAGGCAAAGAAGCAGACAAAAAATGCGAGCCAACTCATATGGAAGGCTCTCATTGCTGCGCTGCTGAAATTCAAAAGACTTATTTTTGTTGCTTTCTTTTCATATAAATTTGAAGACATCACCATCTCCTTCCAGAACTGAACGTATAGGCTTATCTGCTATGCGAATCGCTGCACACCAGATGCGATCAGAACGGACGTCATTGGCCGTCTTACAAATTTTGAGAGTCTTCTTTGACCCATTCAGTAATATGCAGTTAATATGCCAATTTTAAAAATTATTTTATATTCTATTGATTTTATTTAATTTTTATCAATTAACTGATTTTAATAGTTTTAATTTTATATAAGTTTACTGGTTCGAATCTAAGAATTGCATTATTAAGGTGCAGAGGGTTAAAGCAAAGAGCACTTATTCTGCATTTTCTGTATTTCTCCATTGAATTTTAATCATCGTGTCTTAAATTTTTATATCAGATTGGCATTCTAATTGCTTTAGATCTTTAATAATTGTTAGAGACACAACCCGAGTGTTGCATGTCAAAGCTTAAAATAGTTTTAATCGATGATGATCTGGAGCGAGCAGAATATATTAGAGTTTCTCTGCTGGAACATCATTTTGATGTGGTGGCCTGTCTTGTCATTGACCACTCTAATATGTCTTATTTGCAGCAGTTGCACGCAGATGTAATTCTGCTTGATATACAAAATCCGCATCGAGATATTATTGAAAACTGTGTCAGCCATTTTGATTTGCCTACTGTTCTTTTCACCAAAAATAGCCACAAGGATACGATTAAAAGTGCTATCGATGCTGGAGTAACCGCCTATATCGTTGATGGGATTGATCCGGCCAAACTTGACAGTATTTTGCAGATCTCGATTGAACAGTTTAAAAAACACCGAAAATTGCTTAATGCTTTAAAAGAAACCGAAGGAAAACTGGCTGACCGTAAGGATATTGAAAAAGCCAAAGTGCTACTCATGCAAATGCATCATCTCAGTGAAGAAGATGCATTTCGCCTGTTAAGAAAAAATGCCATGAGCCATCGTATGACCATGGGTAAAATGGCCAGAAGGCTTCTTGACGCACAGCAATTATTACAGACCAGATTAAAGGATTAGGTTATGAAACAGCTTGAAAAAACAGATATTCAGCTAGGCTATATACCATTACTGGACTGTATTGCTATTTTATGGGCCAAACATCGTGGCTTTTTTACAGAAACTGGTTTAAATGTCCAGCTGGTTAAAGAACCATCGTGGGCCAGTCTGCGTGATCGGCTAGCTTTTGGTTTTCTCGATGCTGCACATTGTCTTTCTGCAATGTTACCTGCTGCTGCAATAGGTCTTGATCAGTCAGGGATACCTTTTCAAACACCATTAATATTAAGTACCAATCAGGCTTATATCAGTTTAAGCCAGAAACTGTGTTTTGAACTGGATATTAACTCTAGTGATACAGCACAACAATCTGCACAAAAAGTAGTGCAGGCTTACTTACAGGGTCGTCCAATTCAATTAGCGCAGGTTTTTAAATACTCGCTTCATCATTATTGTTTAAGAGAATGGCTGGCTCTGGCCGATGAACAAGTCGCCCAGCAGTTTGAATTAAAGACTCTGCCACCGCCGTATATGGTTGAGGCTGTTTCTAATCACTTAATTGATGGTTTTTGTGCAGGTGAACCTTGGAATACCCAAGGAGAATTACAAGGTTATTCAAAAATAATTACTTCAAGCCAAACCATTATTCCTAAAGTCGCCGATAAAGTATTGGCAGTAACGGCCGAATGGGCTAGCCAGCATCCAAATACATTAACCGCTTTAGTCGAGGCTATTCAAAAGGCACAATATGAATTAAAACAGATGCAAGATTATCAGCAAATCTGGCAGCTACTCATTCATTACAATATTATCCGGTTTCAATGTTCTGCTGAGATACATGTAGACAGATTTTATTTTATAAAAAATATTATACAGAACTTTATTGGTGAGTCTGCTCAGCCCCAACTAGCCGATTTTATATGGTTAACTGAAAAAATGCTAAAATGGGAACAGCTTGATTCCTATTCATCTGATTTCCACCAACTTGGTCAAAGTTGTATATACAAACTTCAATGCTGATATTGGCTCCGGGAAGTTGTATTGACCACTATCAGAAATGAGATAAAAAGTTCTTATAGCAAAACTTTTTATCTCATGAAACGTTTTTAAAGATACTAGGATTAATTTTATAATTCAGTAACCTATCGGTTTATAATATCATTTATATCTTCAATATCCTCATTATTATAGTCCTCTGGTACTACACCCCCATCATGTTCATTTCCGTCGCCGTAGTCATCTTCATTAACCAGATCATCTTCTTCTGCTGGTATAATTCGAATCTGGCTGGCGGTTTCAGGTGAAAGGTCGATACCGGCTTCATCATCTTCAGTGAATTCAGTATAGTTGACTCCATGCTCGGCATCATCTGGATCAGTCATACTTGGGATAATCCGAATTGCGGCCATTCCCTTTCCTGATACTTCAAATGTAAGAATATAGCCATTAAAACTTTCCGGATCATGGGTTCCATCCAGATAGGAAGCCTCATAGCTGATGTCACCGACGGGGATAACTGTTCCGTCTTCTAATTTTATCTCTTCAGGAAGATTAATTTTCGGCTCATTAATATCTTGCATATTGTTCTTCATATTTTAATCAGTTGTTTTTAAACTTGCATAAATCTGAAAGAAATGTAAAGTAATTTTGTACGGCTTTTTTTTTAAATTTATATCGCTTCTGTATAAAATATTAAGCATTATTTACTGTAATTTCGTATTTTAAATTAGAGTTTTTACTTAAAATTAAATGCTTATAAAAAATCGTCTATCTACTTATTTTTTATAAAAAACCTTTTATTATCTCACAACTATAGAATATTTAAGAATTGTTAATATTTATTAACTTAAATATATAAAAAGAATACATAGAAAAATCTTATACCTACATTTTATTTTTTGAAAGTTTCATACTTCTCTTTATTAACAATTACAAATATTGTTCAGGATATTCATAATGCCTACTGAAAGTAAATACTTTGTAAGTCTTTTTGGCTTATTGGGTGGTCTGCTAACTTCAAGCGGTCTCTACGCAGCTGTACCTGCATTTTCTATGCAATCTCCCTGGATGTTGGGCGACTGGAATAGCAACAGAACTCAGCTTGAACAGCAAGGCTATCAATTTAGTTTGGGTTATACAGGTGAAATGGCAAGCCTTATAGATGCAAAGAATAATGATAAACATAAAACTGAATACACCGACCAGTTTGCTCTAGGCGCACATTTTGATCTGGAAAAAATTATAGGTTGGGAAGATACAGAAGCCCAGATTACTGTTACTCACCGGAATGGCCGTTCACTTTCGCAGACACATGAGGCCCTACAAGGACATTTGAGTTCGGTACAGGAAGTCTGGGGACGTGGGCAAACTTGGCGTCTGACTGATTTATGGATAAAAAAACAGTTTTTAGACCAGAAGTTAGATATTAAAGTTGGCCGATTCGGTGAAGGCGAAGATTTTAACAGTTTTGACTGTGATTTCCAGAATCTTACTTTTTGTGGTTCACAGGTAGGTAACTGGGTGGGTGACCAGTGGTATAACTGGCCTGTGAGTCAATGGGCCATGCGAGTTAAATACCAGGTACAGCCAGAACTTTATGGCCAAGTAGGAGTATATGAATATAACCCTGAAAATCTGAAACGCAGTAAAGGATTTAACTTGAGTACAGATGGTTCCAAAGGTGCAATTATTCCTGTAGAACTGGTCTGGCAGCCTAGAGCGTTTTTACAACAGTTACCAGGTGAATACCGCCTTGGTTATTATTATAGTACCGCAGATGTAGAAGAAATTGAAAACCCTATAAAAAATAGCCATAAACAGGGAATGTGGGCAGTAATTCAGCAGAAACTTACTCAGCCTGAACCTGATTCGAATCGTGGTCTAAAAGGCTTTATTAATTTTACCCTGCATGATGATGCAACCAATACTATAGATAACATGCAAAATATTGGTCTGGTCTATACCGGTCTTAGCTTACAACGCCCAGATGATCAGCTCGCTATAGCATTTGGCCGGATTTCTGTGAATGACAAGGTCCAAACCGGTCAACACGAAGAATATGATGCCGAGCTTTACTACGGTATTCACGCTACAAATTGGCTGACTCTTCGCCCGAATATTCAGTACATCCGTCACGTCGGTGGTTATAAGAATGGCGAAAATGTCTGGGTCGGTGGTTTAAAACTACAGGCTGCTTTTTAATTATATGTTGATTCTGATTAAAGGATTTGATGAACCCTGTTCTATCTTGATGAAAATGCTTAACTCACTAAAAAACTTAAAACTAGGAGGAGATCACAGAAAATGAATCGTGCATCTTCAAGGTCAAAAATGAATCTGATTACCGTGTTCATTTTTACAATTATCGGAATCGGATTGCTCATCGGCGGTATATGGCTCGCTGCAATTGGCGGCTCGATATATTATATTATTGCTGCCGTTCTTATGTTACTTACTGCCTTCTTGCTATATAAAGGCAGAATTTCAGCATTACTGGTATATGCCGCTTTAGTGCTTGGAACTGTAATCTGGGCTATCTGGGAAGTTGGAACCGACTTTTGGGCCCTTGCACCACGTCTGGATATTCTAGGCTTGCTTGGTCTCTGGTTGTTAATTCCAGCGGTTACCTACAACTTTATAAATCGCAAGCCGGCAATCATGGCTTTGGGTGCAGTACTGGCCTTGACAATTTTAGTCATGATTTATTCAATATTTAATGACCCGCAAGAGATTCATGGTGAGTTAAAAGCACAGCAGCCAGCTCAAGGGCAAGCGCTTCCTGGTATACCCCCTGAAGACTGGCCGGCATATGGCCGTACCCAGTCAGGTTTGCGCTATTCTCCCCTAGCTCAGATTAATGCTGACAATGTTAAAGATCTTAAAGTTGCATGGACCTATCGGACCCGTGACTTTAAAACTGACAAGGACTCTGGAGAAACTACAAATCAGGTGACGCCAATTAAAGTTGGCAATAACATGTATATTTGTACTACCCACCAGTTTCTGGTGGCTCTTGATCCCGCTACAGGTAAGGAAAAATGGCGTTTTGATCCAAAACTCAAAACAGATCCAAGTTTTCAGCATCTAACCTGTCGGGGTGTTTCTTACTATGATCAGAACAATACTGCCGAGTTTGCTACAAGCCTGCAGGGCCGTACCTCTACCTCTGCGATATGTCCACGTAAGGTGATCTTGCCTGTTAATGATGGGCGCCTTGTTGCTATTAATGCAGATAATGGTCAGCGCTGTACAGATTTTGGTGAAAATGGTGAAGTTAACCTTCAGCTCTATATGCCAAATGCTTATCCGGGCGGCTATAACCCAACCTCGCCTCCTATTGTAACTGGCAGTACGATCATTATTGCAGGTTCTGTAACCGACAACCTGTCAATTAAAGAGCCTTCAGGAGTTATTCGCGGCTATGACGTAAATACAGGTAAACTGCTCTGGGTATTTGATACAGGCGCAGCCGATCCAAATGCTATGCCAACGACTGGTGGTACATATGTACATAACTCGCCAAATGCCTGGGCACCTCTTGCATATGACTCTCAACTGGATATCGTTTATATTCCAACTGGTGTTTCTACCCCAGATATTTGGGGTGGTCACCGCACACCACAAATGGAACGCTATGCAAATGCCGTAGTAGCTCTCAATGCAAGCACAGGTAAACTGGTCTGGTCATTCCAGACTACACATCATGACCTGTGGGATATGGATGTGCCTTCACAGCCTACTCTTGTTGATGTAAAGGCTAAAAATGGTCAAATAGTGCCTGCAATTTATGCACCTACAAAAACCGGTCATATCTTTGTACTGGATCGCCGTACTGGCCAGCCGGTAGTTCCTGTTCATGAAGAACCGGTTCCACAAGGTGCAGCTAAAGGTGATTGGGTATCTAAGACTCAACCGATTTCCGAGTTTACCTTCCGCCCTAAAAATCATCTGACAGATAAAGATATGTGGGGTGCGACCATGTTTGACCAGCTAATGTGTCGTGTAATGTTCCATAGCCTGGACTATAAGGGCCCTTATACACCTCCTTCTGAAAATGGAACCATCGTATTCCCAGGTAATCTTGGTATGTTTGAATGGGGTGGTATCTCTGTGAATCCGGACCGTCAGGTGGCTGTAATGAATCCGATGGCATTGCCATTCGTATCTAAACTCATTCCACGTGGTCCGGGTAATCCGATCTGGCCTGAAGGTGGAGTAAAAGGTACAGGCACAGAGTCAGGCATTCAACCACAATACGGTATTCCGTATGGCGTAGAAATTAATGCATTCCTCTCTCCTTTAGGTTTACCTTGTAAGCAGCCAGCATGGGGTTATATTGCCGGTGTAGATCTGGATAACCATCAGATAGCATGGAAGAAACGTGTGGGTACAATCCGTGACAGTCTGCCAGGTATTCCATTACCGCCATTTAAGTTAGGTGTACCAATGCTAGGTGGGCCAATTTCAACTGCTGGTAATGTGATGTTCCTTGCAGGTACTCAGGATAATTATATCCGCGCCTTTAATGTTTCCAATGGTGATGAGCTATGGAAAGCCCGCTTACCGGCAGGTGGTCAGGCTACACCTATGACCTACTCAATAAATGGCAAACAGTATGTAGTTATTATGGCAGGTGGGCATGGTTCCTTTGGAACCAAAATGGGTGATTATTTAATCGCTTATGCCTTGCCAGACTGATATTAACACTAGATTATAATGAGTTAATAGGCCTCCTTGGAGGTCTATTAATTTTTCATCTGTATAAAAAATCAGCTTATTAATAGAAAAGATTTTTGCAATTAGAAATTGCATTTTAGGTATTAAATACCTAAATAAAAATCTTTCTCTAAATAGATATGAAAAATAAAAAGCTGAAGTAATCCTTATCAGTTACTTCAGCTTTTTATTTTTAAAAGACAGCATCAAGTTAGAATTCGAACTGGTCTTTAATGGTTCCGCATTTATGACATTGCTTGAGCTTATGTCCATCTTGTTTGGTAAATGACCAGACATGAAAGCATAACCAGCATTTCAATACTTGTTTAAGCATGTCCTTAACTCCTAAACAGTAATGATGAAATTCAATATACTCTTTTCAAAGTGCGTTATAAGCTTTCTTAAAGAAACAGAATTCTTGTCCTATAAAAAGTAACAAAATATTTGTGCAGAGATAACATAACCTTTTGATTGTTACATCTGAGAAGTTTTACTAGCGTGATGTTCATATAAGTCCCTTTTATAGTTAAGCTTAAATCTTTTAGCCATTCTCACGTCTATTCAACAGATGATTTATAATATTCCTGATATTTTTTAATTACGTTTTACTCTAACCAGAGACCTATGGCTGATCCACAACTTTCTTTAAGTGAATATTTATCTGGCGTACAGGAAATTATTCAGCTGACTTTTGACGAGCCCGTTTGGGTCAGGGCAGAAATACGTAATTTAAATATTAAAGGTGGTCACTATTATCTGGAACTTGCTGAAAAAGAACAGCAGAGCGATAAGGTCATTGCTAGTTGCCGGGCAACAATCTGGAAATTTAGTGCGGCAAACATTGTGCTTAAATTCGAGCGTGAAAGTGGAATAGAACTGTCTAAAGACTTAAATGTGCTTATTAAGGTCAAGGCTCGTTTTGATCCGCAATATGGGTTTTCAGTCAATATTGAAGATATAGATTCCAGCTTTACCCTAGGTGATATCGCCAGACAATATCAACAACTGGTTGAACGGTTAACTCAGGAAGGACTGATCGAACGAAACCGTCAGCTTGTTACGCCATTTGATATCCAGCATGTACTGGTTATTGCCCCGCAACAGGCAGCCGGTTTAGGTGACTTTAAAAAAGATGCTGATGTACTACAAAAATATGGTGTCTGTAATTTCATCTATCAAACAGCTACATTTCAGGGCCAAACAGCTCCAAAAAGTATTATAGAGGCTCTACGTAGTGCTCTGAAACACTGGGCTAATGATTTTAACTACCCTCCTGACCTAATTGTAATTATTCGCGGAGGCGGTGCTGTAAATGATTTGGCCTATTTAAATGATTATGAACTGGCTGCCCTTTTATGCAAACGTTCGGTTCCCGTATGGGTAGGTATCGGTCATGAAAAAGACCGGACCATTCTGGATGAAATTGCCCATCGCTCTTTTGATACCCCAAGTAAGGTTATTGCAGGAATTCGAAATACTATCAGTGAAAACGTACAGCAGGTTCAAAATACCTTTCAGCATATTAAGGCTTTATCTCAATATCAGCTTACGGTTTATCAGAGTCAAAATGATCAATATATGCGTTTAATCAGAACTTTGTCTCATAGCCAACTTTCTGAGTCAGCTAAAACCCTAGACGTTTTAAAGGATGTGGTCCATTACTGTGCCCAGCAGCAAGTTCGTCAGACTAAACAACATATTGACAGCCTATTAAAAGAGACCTTACTGCAAAATCCACGACATATTTTGAATAAGGGCTATGCAATTGTCCGGCATAATGGTAGGGCCATTCGTTCTATACAGCAATTAAATATTATGCAAAATATACAGCTCGAGCTGCAGGATGGTACGATTCAGGCAGAAATTGTAAAAGGAAGTCAAAATGAATAATGAAGAACTCAGCTTTAAACAGGGTTATGAGATCTTGAAAAAGAATGCCGAGTTTTTGGAAACACAGGAAGAACCAGACATTGATAATCTGATGGAGATTGTAGAAGAATCCATGCGAGCCTATAAGGCTTGTAAAAGTCGTGTAGAAGCAGTTCAGCAGGCATTAACAGAAACTTTTAAAGAATGAAGATGGTTTAGCGAGATCAAAAGTATAATATGCTTAGCTTGGATATGTTAACGACCTGTTAAAACTTAACAACTTATAATTGAAATAGTCTAAAGCTGTCTTCATAGTCACTAATAAGAATAGAGTAATGACAGGAAATAAAATTATGAGCATAACTAAAAATCAACTACATGACCGCATTAAAGATTTACAGGTTCGTGCCTATAATATTTCGGAAAAATTGAATAATGCAGGGAATAAAGAATATCAGAGCAACCTGTTTATTCATTCCACAGGCAATGATGAAAGGATGGACTATGGTGTCGATTCAGCATGGTATGCCAAACTTTCTAATAAAAATGAATCTGTGAGAGATAATCTGGAAGTAATTTATCGCACTCTTATTGATAATGACTACAGTGATAACGAATTAAAAATTTTATCGGACAAACTGGAACATTATGCGCAAGAACTTGCAGCCATTGAGCAGGAATATCATCGCTAACTTTTGGAATTAATTTATTATATTGTAGAATACCAGACAGTTTCTGACATCTGGTATTCTTTAAAAATAATCATCAGGTAAAAATATCTATGCAATTTTTTGATTCTACTACAGCTATCATGCTAATAGTTACTATCATCCTTCTTCTGCTGGTTCGCTATTATTTTAAAAAATAATTTTCTCTCAACCTGTCTTGGTTAGCAAAAATTTTATTTTATATATCTATACTGCAACTTTTTATATAGCTAGCTGTTCTTCTATTTCGAGTAATTTTAAAGTAGATAAGAAATTATAAATATAGTAGAGCATTATGTGTGCTAATTATTTACCTATCCGACCTGAACATGCACATTTACTAGATTTACCGCAAATGACATTTGACTATCAGGCTGAAGTCTACCCTAGTGATCGGAGTCCGATCATTATTGCTCCAGAACAACAGCCTGAATGGCGCCGTGCCATATTTGGTCTGGTTCCGGTTTGGGCAGAGGATTTAAAAACAGTACAAAAAACTTTTAATGCCCGGAGTGAAACTGCAAGCGAGAAACCAAGTTTCAGACATGCGTGGAAATCAGACCAGTTTGCACTCATTCCAGTTGAAGTATTTTTTGAGCCTCGCTATATCGAGGGAAAAGCACAACGCTGGGGAATTTATCGTAAAGATGGCCAACCTTTTACAATAGCAGCAATTTATGAGCGCACAAAACTTGAAAAAGAGTTTATACATTCTATGTCTATGCTCACTATAAATGCTGAGAAGCATCCATTAATGTCACAGTTTCATAAGCCAGGAAAAGAAAAACGCTCTGTTGTAGTGATTCCACCCGAGCTACGTCTAGCTTGGTTACAAGCTACCCATCAAGAAGCTCAAAATTTTTTAACCAGCTTTCCTGCTGAAGACTTTATAGCTGAACATATGCCCTATTCAGCACAGCACGATTTTAATATCAATTCATTCTAAACGCAGTATAACTCTATCTTAGATCATAAAAATATTCTTGATCAGCTGGTTTAAGCTTTAACAGTTAGCTTTCTCAACTATTATTAATAAAATATAAAAATTTCTTATTGCGAAATTAATTTCTATTTAGCAAAATATAATAAAGACTTAAATAAACTATTTTGGAGAATATATGGAATTTAAAAATGGATTTGAATTTCTGATGGCCATAAAGGATGGGAAAATCAAGAGTCCTGCTGCTATGGCTCAAACTATTCCTATGCGTATTATTGATGTGCATCCTGGTCATATTAAATATGCAGTTACACCAGATGAACGTCATCTTAATTTACAGGGTTTAATTCATGGTGGCTTTTGTGCCACAGTACTAGATACAGCAACTGGAGGTGCAGTTCATACAACTGTTGAGAATGGAGTAAGTTTTGCGACACTGGATTTGAATGTCAAAATGATTCGGCCTTTACAGAAAGATAAAACATATATTGCCATTGGGGATGTGATTAATACGGGACGTAATATTTTAACGTCTGAAGCTCGTATAGTTGATGAGAGTGATAAAGTTTATGCTTTTGGTTCAGCTACTCTTATGATTACCAATCGTTCTTGAATTTTTTTGTGAAGTTTATGTTGAGAGGTTTGCTTTAAAAATTTAAAACTATACTTAGGCTATTTAATTGAGAATTAATTTACTTAGGCTATTACTTTAGTAGAGCGATAAATCTTACTGAGGGATCGTAGATTGCTTCACTGCTCGGTAATCATAGCGATCAAATAAAAAAATGAGTAATGCGATGCAGACTCCTAATATTACACATACTGGCCAGCCTCCATGTTTCCAGAAAAAGACCGCCAAAAATGAACCTATAGCTGCGCCACCAAAGTACATCGTCATATAAATTGAATTAATCCTTGAACGTGCTGTAGCTGAAATCCGGTAAACCAGATTCTGATTTAATACATGCAAGGCAGAAAGCCCGAAATAGGCTAAAATCACCCCTACTCCATACATCCATAATGATTGCTGAGCAAAATAGAGTGGTAACCAAGATATGATTAATAAACAGATGCATATGCGTGCTACATGGTCATCTTGACCACGGCTGATGAGTTTACCTGCCCAAGGTGTAGCAAAAACCCCTGCTAAACCTACAATTCCAAAAAGGCCAATCTGAAAATCGTTAAAATGGTAAGGAGCATTTGCTAAAAGAAAGGTCATCGTTGTAAAGATAAGAGTAAGCATCCCAAAGCCGAGTCCTCCTACAATACCCCTACGGATCAGATGGGGTTCATGAACAGCAAAGCTGAATAAAGACTGGTAAATTTTCCATATTGTTAAGCCAGATACTTTATTGGACTGAGGCAAGCGTTTCCACATCACCAGTGCAAATAAAAGTATGGTTATACCACTACCCAGATAAATATAGTGCCAAGACCACATGGTAGAGACTAACCCGGCTATTGTTCGGGCGGAAAGTATTCCCATCAGTAAACCACTCATCAGTATACCGACAAGTTCAGCACTTTTACGCGGACATACCAGATTGGAAATGAAGGGAATAAGTACCTGAGCTGCTATAGAAAAGAATGTGGCTAAAAATGTAAAACCATAAAGTACAGAAACTGAATGACTCATGGAAAGCCCAATCTGGGCAATTCCGGTTAAACACATGAGCAGGCAGATAAAACCCCGTTTCTCAAAAAGGTCTCCTAAGGGAACCAATACAAATAAACCGGCAGCATATGAAAGCTGACTAATCACAATTGTAAAGGCTGCCTGTTCTGCACTCACTGAAAGGCTTTCTGAAATTGAATATATTAATGGCTGATTAAAATAATTTGAGCCGGCGCATAAACCGCAGGTAATTGCCAGCATCAGAATCAGACCTCGTGACAGGTCATAATGTTCTGGCTGGCTATTTTGCATAAATGACATCCTTGTCTGGTTAAATTAAAACTTATAACGTGCTGACATATTAACACGTGAAATATCCGCCTCTTTTCCTGCAAGGTTTTCACGTTTACCATGATGATATTCTACCCCTAGATCTACGTGTTCCACTGGGGTATAAAATGCATTAACTACATGGTCAGTTAGGCGTTTATTACTTTCTGGATTGGCTTTGGCATATGCACTATTATCATCATATTGCAGTAATGAAGTTGCAATATTTGCTCGCCACTGGTCATTAAATTTATGAGAGTAACCAATACTCAGGCTATCAAATTCATTTAACAGTAACTCATTATTATCTGTATTTACAGAGAAGTCGCCGCCCCAGTTTGCGTTATCCGAGGTTGAACCCTGATTGGTATAAAATACAAACTTCTGGTCACCTTTCACATGGTAATAGTTCGCCTGAACTGATTGCTGAGCATTAAATTTATATTTGGCACCCGCTCCTACACCCCAACTGACTTTTTCAATATCACCAGTGGTAGCTTGTGCCTGCTTCTCGTTGATGAAGCCCTGCCCCATCAAATGCAATGGTCCATTCTTGTAAGTGTATTTACTGGTCAGGCTTGGAAATTCTGAAGTTCTTTCACCTGAATACTCAAGAGCCATCTGCAATGTATGTGCGGGGCTAAACTGCCACTGATAGCGGACTTGCGGATCACGCAGGATTGAAGCACCGAGTAACTGGGTAAAATCAACTGACTCAGTAATTGTTTCCATATTCGACATAAGCGACCATGTCTGGCCAAATAACCAGTCATCAAAACTGACATAAGCATGACGTATCCTGAGTTTGCCATCGCCTTTACCACTGTCCACCCAAAAGTCGGCTTCCAGCTTGGCTTTAACATCTTTACGTCCCCCCAGATGATTAATGTCTACTCCAAAGCGGCTGGCGGCTACGGTAAAATCTGAACGGTTTCCCTCAACTCCATCAAAAGGGACACTATTAATCTTATTACTGGTACGCCCTCCGCTTGAACGGCCTGTTGTACTTTTAAAGTCTACTGCACCATCCATACGCAAGATGCCATAAAAGTCGACATTGTCTTTCCATGAGGAAGTATTAATTTTCTGTGTTAAAGCCCGATCTTCCTGCTGCTGTGCTTGCAGAACATTTTGCTGCTGTTTTTGCTCTTTAAGCTCGGTCTTTAAGCGCTGTAATTCATTTTCCAACAGTAAAATACGCTGCTCGGTAGAATCGGCGAAAATACTCCCTGAGGCCGCAGCACAGGCTGCAGCTAAAATCATTTTTTTCATTCTTTAATCCTTAAAGATATTAAATCCGTATAAAAAGCTTTTTAAGTTCTGGCGTCGGCAAGTGCACATCCAGTCATAGACTGTAATTCTTCAAAACTTAAGCCTTCAACTATTTCCTTAACTAATGCTTTGCCATTGCTGAGTTCAATAATGCAGAGATCAGTATAAATCCGGTTCACACATTGCTCCCCTGTTACGGGATAAGTCAGTGCATTAACCACTTTAGGCTCACCATGCTTAGTCACATGTTCCATACATACGAAAATAGTTTTTGCGCCGACTGCAAGATCCATTGCACCACCTACAGCTGGTACTGCATCTGCTTCACCAGTATGCCAGTTGGCCAGGTCACCATTTACTGCAACTTGAAAAGCCCCAAGCACACAAATATCCAGATGCCCGCCGCGCATGATGTCAAATGAGTCACCATGATGCATAAAACAGCCACCATCCAGTAAAGTGACAAATTCTTTTCCTGCATTAATGAGGTCGGGGTCTTCTTGCCCTGGCTCTGGTGGTGCACCAAAAGCCAATATACCGTTTTCTGAATGAAGAATAATTTCCCGGTCTGTTGGCAGGTATTTAGAAACTTTTGTTGGCAGACCTATGCCTAGATTCACATAAGAACCATCGGAGATATCTTGTGCAATTAACTGTACAATTTGCTCACGTGTACGCTTCTGGATACTCATGCGCCTCCTCCTGGTAACTGAAATACATGCTGAACGAAAATTCCTGGTGTGACGACACACTCAGGATCTAATGTACCCAGCTCAACAATTTCATGAACCTGAGCAATTGTGATCTCTGCAGCTTTAGCCATAAGGGGGCCAAAGTTTCGCGCAGCTTTTCGATAAGTCAGATTACCCCAACGGTCTGCTTTGTCTGCATAGATCAGTGCATAGTCAGCTTCAATCGGATATTCAAGTACATAAGCTTTGCCTTTGATAATACGGGTTTCCTTACCTTCAGCAATCTTGGTCCCATAACCGGTCGGAGTAAATATTGCTCCCAGCCCTGCACCAGCTGCCTGAATCCGGCAGGCCAGATTGCCCTGTGGTACTAGCTCCAGCTCTATTTTTCCTGCTTTATAAAGTTCATCAAATACTTTGGTATTATTAGCTTTTGGGAAAGAACAGATCATTTTTTTGACCAGTCCAGCCATTAATAGCTTGGTCAGACCACGGTCACCTGAGGCTGCATTATTATTGATAATGGTCAGGTCGCGTGGGCCAAAGTCAATCAGGGCCTCAATGAGTTCAACTGGTTGTCCAGCTAGTCCAAAGCCGCTTGTCATGATACTGGCCCCGTCTGGAATACCCTTTAAAATCGTTTCAATATCCGGAGTGATTTTATTGATCATCTGAACTTTTACCTTCTCAAATATAAAAAAAGAGCAATGGTAAATACCATTACTCTGCTTTTTGAGGATTATATAAACGGTCTTTAATAAACAAGGCTGGAATTAAACCGCAAAGAAAATAGGCTACACCCATAATCAACAGACCTGTACCTATGGAACCGCCTTGTGCAAAGTAGCCAATAGTAACCGGCGCAAGTACTGCACCCAGACGGCCAATATTGTATGCACCGCCTACAGCTGTACCTCGAACCTTGGTTGGAAAGCTCTCTGTCATATAAGTTGCATTGATTCCGTATGGAATACCGTACAGAAAACCGAATAACAGCATTAGCCATAAAATATTGTCAGGCGTATTACCAAATACAATGATGGGAATAAAGATTGCTGTGCCCATTGTACCGAAGGCAAATACAGCACGGCGTCCAATCCGGTCTGCAATATAGCCTGCAATAATTTTTGTACAGATCATGATAAAGAATGTGCCGATCATATACATGGTCATTTCTTTAAACTTGATACCAAGATCGGATTCTAAATAGGCTGGCAACCAGTTACTTACCCCATAATAGCCGAACTGTAGAAAAGCAGTACTGAATGACCACAGGATGAACATGCGGCGGTTCATGACATCTGCAAAAATTGTCTTGAAAGCACCTTTAGGTTTAGGTTGGCTCTGATCTACTGAAGTGGTAGTGGTGAGGCGCTGGGCACGTGCATCTTTCCATGACTGTGGTTCAGGCACCAGAAAGTGCATGGCTACTGCCAGAACAATAGGAATAATTGAAATATAAAACAGCATGCGCCAGCCGAATTCAGGAATAAGCCAGCCTGCAAGTACCGTAGCCACAATTGAACCCAAGGTCCAGCCAGTCATAAGGGCAGCTAATACAGTCGAGCGATATTTTGTAGGCACATATTCAGCCATTAAGGTGTTACAGGCGATGTAGAGTGCCCCTAAACCAATCGCTGAAATAAAACGTAGTGTCACAAATTGCTGGTAACTTTGTGCAAAGCCCAGCCAGCAGGTCAGCAACGAGAATAAGGTAATTGCAATAACAATAACCCGCACCCGTCCAAAACGGTCACAGGCCCAGCCACCAAAGAAGCCACCAATTGCCATGCCTGCCAGTGTCCAGCTTCCGAGTGCGCCTGCCTGTATACTGCTTAAACCAAATTCAGCTTTCAGACTGGTTAGACTATAAGATAAAAAAGCAATATCAGCGCCATCAACCAATAAAGCCAGGAAGGAAAAAATAAAAGCAAATTTCCAGACTTTTGCATTTGTTGTGTTATCTGTTTTTTGAACAGCCTGATCCATCATGTCCATTTCCTTGTAATAAAAGGCATCTTAGCTTTGATGCCTTATCCCCATCATGTCCTCATTACGAAGACACTTCTTTAATCATGTTGCGTGCAATAATAATTTGCTGAATCTGTGTGGTTCCTTCATAAAGACGGAACAAGCGTACATCCCGATAGAAACGTTCAATACTGTATTCACTGATATAGCCAGCTCCTCCATGAATCTGTACACAGCGGTCTGCAACACGGCCACACATTTCCGTTGCGAACATTTTTGAGCATGATGCTTCTGTACTGATATTTTCACCCTGGTCACGACGACGTGCAGCATCGAGTACCATACATTTGGCTGCATAGATTTCAGCTTTGGAGTCTGCCAGCATGGCCTGGATTAACTGGAAATTGGCAATTGGCTGACCGAACTGTTTACGTTCAACGGCATACCGCAATGCGTCATCCAGCATACGTTCTGCTACCCCTACACTATAGGCTCCAATATGCAGACGTCCTTTATCGAGGACTTTCATGGCTGTTTTAAAACCGACCCCTTCCACTCCTCCAATCAGGGCAGAGGCGGGTACACGACAGTTTTCAAAGATGACGTCACAGGTATGTGAACCCTTCTGCCCCATTTTCTGATCAATTTTTCCAAGAGTAATACCTGGATTATCGGCTTCAACTAGAAAGGCAGAAATACCGCCTGAGCCTTTAATTTCAGGATTGGTTCTGGCCATTACGGTAAAGGTTGCAGCATGTGGAGCATTGGTGATATAGCGTTTAGTGCCATTCAGGATATAAAAATCGCCATTTTTGACTGCAGTCGTGCGTAAAGATGCAGCATCAGAACCTGATTCCGGT